>JAUQYB010000090.1 GCA_030837825.1 Albidovulum sp. | reverse complement strand
GCATCTACAACGAAAACCTGGAGGCGGCGGACCGGATACCAGCATGCGTTGCGGTCTGCCCCACGAGCGCGCGCCATTTCGGCGATCTTGGCGATCCGTCGTCGGCCGTTTCCACCCTGGTGCGCCAGCGCGGCGGCTTCCGGCCCGCTGACCCCGCTCGTCGACGTGAAGGCCACGGGGCTTGCAGGCTGGCTCGACCGGCTCCTGGAGAGGTTCTGATGCACCCCGCGCCGTCGGTGATCCTGTTCACGGTGCTGTCGGGCGCGGGATTCGGTCTTCTCGTGGTGCTCGCCACCGGCGCGGTGCAGGTCTTCGGACCCGGGGCGCTCGGCCTCTGGGGGGCGGGCTATCTGCTGGCCGGCGCGGGGCTGCTCGCCTCGACGTTCCACCTCGGCAATCCGCAGCGGGCGCTGCTGGCCTTCAGCCAGTGGCGCACGAGCTGGCTCAGCCGCGAGGCCTGGGCCTCGACGGGTGCGCTGCTGCTGCTGGCGCCGGTCGCGGCCGCGGCGGTGATCGGCGGCGGGTTGCCGCCCGCCTTCGGGCTGACCGGCGCGGCCGCCTGCCTGCTGGCGCTTCTGTCCACCGGCATGATCTACGCCCAGTTGCGCACCGTGCCGCGCTGGAACCACTGGACGACGCCCGCGCTCTTCCTGGTCTGGGCGCTAGCGGGGGGCACCATCCTCGGCGGCCTGCCGTATCTCGCGGCGCTTCTGTGCCTCGGCCTCGGGGTTTTGCAGGTCTTCGCCTGGCGGGCTGGCGACCGGCGCTTCGCCGCGCGCGGGCATACACCCGGCACGGCGACAGGGCTGGGTGGCGGCGGCGCCGTCCGCGCCTTTGCGCCGCCCCATACCGGCGCGAACTACGTGATGCGCGAGATGATCCATGTCGTCGGGCGCAAGCACGGGGCGAAGCTGCGCGCCATCGCGGTTCTCGCCGGGGCGGCGCTGCCCGCGGCGCTGGTGGTGGCGCTGCCATCCTCGCTTGCCGCCCACGTCCTGGCCTTCGCCGTCCATCTCTTTGGCGCCCTTGTCTCGCGCTGGCTGTTCTTCGCCGAGGCCGAACACGTCGTCGGCCTCTACTACGGCGCCGGCCAACAGGTCGGCGGACCTTGATTGACGCACCAATCAAGAAAAAACCGCCGTTATGTCGTGGGCGCCCGATTTAGCGTCGCTTTTACGCCGCGCCGAGGCGGAGTCCTCTCCGATCATCGGGTCAGGCCAAGGGCGGAACCACCCCGCCGCCGGAATGACGCCGAATTGACGCGGGAGGCAGCGGGGAGGGGAATGGTGAAGATCTCGATCCCCGAGAGCTTCCGTGGCACGACCGCCCCTGCTACCCCAGACGTGATCCCTCCGGCGCGCCATCGCTTCCGGTCCTGCGGACCGGTGGGCACTGTCCGCGTGCCGCACTCGGCATCGAGCACGGGGACACCACGCAAAATTCTGGAAATTCGCGGCGAAGACGGCGATGATCACGGCGGGGGGACGATGTTGCCTCTGCCATCCGCAGCGCGCCGGTGGCGAGGCCGGGGCGTCGGACGGTCGGGGGCTGGCTTGGAACGACGGGCCGGCGATCCGCCGCCCAAAGGGTGAAACGACCAAAAAAACCAAACGGAGGGAGACATGACTGACTTTCTGACCCACGGCGGGATCAGCCGGCGCGGCCTTCTCAAGGGCGCGACGGCGCTCGGGGCCGCGGGCCTCATCCTGCCGGCGAGCGTGCGCCGGGCGATGGCCGAGCCCAAGCGCGGCGGCATCCTGCGGCTTGCCCAGGCGGCGGGCAACACCACCGACGGCTACGATCCCGCGACCTGGGATTCGCAGTTCGTCCAGGTGCTGCACACGGCGCGCTGCGGCTATCTGACCGAGATCGCCGCCGATGGCTCGCTGGTGGGCGAGGTCGCCGAAAGCTGGGAAGCGTCGGCCGACGCCGCGACCTGGACGTTCAAGCTGCGCGAGGGGCTGACCTACCACAGCGGCAAGCCCGTGACCGGCGACGACGTCGTGGCCTCGATCAACCACCACCGCGGCGCCGACAGCAAGTCGGCCGCCAAGCCGGTGGTCGAGCCGATCACCGACATCAAGGCCGACGGAAACACCGTGACCTTCACGCTGAATGCCGGCAACGCCGACTTCCCCTTCATCATGTCGGACTATCACCTGCCGATCCTGCCCTCGGCCGAAGGCAAGATCGACGCCACGACCAAGGACGGCTGCGGCGGCTACGTCCTCGATTCCTGGGAGCCGGGCGTCGGTGCCAAGCTGACCCGCAATCCGAACTACTGGAAGCCCGACCGCGCCTGGTTCGACGGCATCGAGATGAGCGTCGTGCTCGATTCCGCGGCACGGCAGAACGCGCTGATCACCGGCGAGGTGGACGTGATCGACCCGGTCGACCTGACCACGGTCGCGCTTCTCGAACGCACGCCGGGGATCAAGATCCTCAGCGTGGCGGGAACCCAGCACTACACCTTCGCGATGGATTCCCGCGCCGACCCCTACAAGGACAACAACGTGCGGATGGCGCTGAAATACGCGCTCGACCGGCAGGAGATGCTGGACAAGATCCTGCACGGCTACGGCACGGTCGGCAACGACCATCCGATCGGGCCCAACCAGCGCTACTTCAACGCCGGGCTGGAGCAGCACAGCTACGATCCGGACAAGGCGAAGTTCTACCTGAAGGAAGCCGGGCTCGATTCGCTCAGCGTCCAGTTGTCCGCGGCCGACGCCGCCTTCACCGGCGCGGTGGATGCTGCGGTGCTCTTCTCGGAGAAGGCCGCGGCGGCGGGGATCGCCATCGAGGTGGTGCGCGAGCCGAACGACGGCTACTGGGAAAACGTCTGGATGAAGAAGCCGTTCTGCGCCGTCTACTGGGGCGGCCGGCCGACGGCGGACTGGATGTTCTCGATGGTCTACGCGACGGGCGTGCCGTGGAACGACACGTTCTGGTCGAATGCGCGGCTCGACGAGCTTCTCGTCGCGGCACGGTCCGAACTCGACGAGGCCAAGCGCACCGAGATGTATCACGAGATGCAGGCGATCTGCGCCAACGAGGGCAGCACGATCATCCCGATGTTCGCCAGCTACGTCATGGGCGTTTCCGACAAGATCGCCCACGACGAGAAGGTAGCCGGCAACTGGACGCTCGACGGGTTCCGCGCGCTCGAACGCTGGTGGTTCGCCTGACGATCCCGGCCCCGGCGCCCGCCGCCGGGGCCAACCGCCCCTGACCGGGCCAGGACAGAGCGAAAGCGTCGGCACATCTGAAAGCGGGGGGGCTGGATGTCGGAGATATGGTCCATGATCGTGAAGCGGCTGGCGCTCGGCCTGCTCACGCTCTTCGTGATCTCGCTCATCATCTTCGGGGCGACCGAACTCCTGCCGGGCGATCTCGCGCAGAACATCCTCGGCCAGTCGGCGACACCCGAGACGGTCGCGGCTTTCCGCCGGGAACTCGGGCTCGACCAGCCGGCCTATACCCGCTACATCAACTGGCTTCTCGGCGCCGTGCAGGGCGATTTCGGCACCTCGCTGGCAAACAAGAGGCCGATCGCCGATCTCATCGCCACGCGGCTTTCCAACACGCTGTTCCTCGCGGTCTATGCCGCGGCGCTCTCGGTGCCCTTGTCGCTGGCGCTCGGGGTCCTTGCCGCGCTCTGGCGCAATTCGGTCTTCGACCGCACGGTGAACGCGCTGGCGCTGACCTCGATCTCGTTTCCTGAATTCTTCGTCGCCTACATCCTGATCTTCGTTCTCGCCCAGTCCGGGTTTTTCCCCTCGATGGCGCGGATGGACCCGTCCACGACCTTCGCCGAGGCGCTCTATCGCACCTTCCTGCCGGCGCTGACGCTGACGCTCGTCGTCACCGCGCACATGATGCGGATGACGCGGGCGGCGATCATCAACCTTCTGGCCAGCCCCTATATCGAGATGGCGCGGCTCAAGGGCATGTCGCCCGCCCGGGTGATCCTCAAGCACGCGCTGCCGAACGCGCTGGCGCCGATCATCACCGTGGTGGCGCTGAACCTCGCCTATCTCATCACCGGCGTCGTGGTGGTGGAGGTGGTCTTCGTCTACCCCGGCCTCGGCCAGTTGATGGTCGACAGCGTGGCCAAGCGCGATTTCCCGGTGGTGCAGGCGGTGGCGCTGATCTTCGCCGCGGCCTATGTCCTTCTCAACCTCACTGCGGACGTGCTCTCGACCCTGTCGAACCCGCGTCTGATCCACCGGAAGTGAGGGCGCGATGGCGGTTTTCCTGACGCTGCTCAAGATCGCCCTCGTCGTCGCGGCTGCGCTGGCGCTCGGCTGGCTCTTCCGCCGGGCGGCGGTGGCGGTCACCCGCGGCGAGACGCGCAGGGCGCTGCGCACTGCGCCGGTCACGGCGAGCTTCGGCATGCTGGTGATCCTCGCCTATGTCGTCGTCGCCGTCTTCGCGCCGCTGATCGCCCCCTATGCCGAGCGCGAGGTGGTCGGCGGCCAGTTCCTGCCCTGGGATTCGACCCATCTCCTCGGCACCGACAACCTCGGCCGCGACATGTTCACCCGGCTCGTCTACGGCGCGCGCAACACCGTCGGCATCGCCTTCGCCACCACCGCGCTCGCCTTCTTCGCCGGCTCCTTCCTCGGGCTTCTGGCGGCGACGGTGGGCGGCTGGCTCGACCAGGCGCTGTCGCGGATCGTCGACATCCTGATGGCGATCCCGGCGCTGATCTTCTCGCTCCTGCTGCTGACGATCTTCGGCACCTCGGTGCTGACGCTGGTCCTCGTCATCGCCACGATCGATTCGACCCGGGTGTTCCGGCTGGCGCGGTCGGTGGCGCAGAACATCGTGGTGATGGACTATATCGAGGCGGCGCGGCTGAGGGGCGAGGGGCTGTTGCGGCTGATCGTCCGCGAGATCCTGCCCAATGCGCTGGCGCCCCTGGTGGCCGAGTTCGGGCTCAGGTTCTGCTTCGTCTTCCTCGCCATCTCGGCGCTCTCTTTCCTCGGCGTCGGCATCCAGCCGCCGACCGCCGACTGGGGCTCGATGGTGCGCGAGAACGCCACGCTGATCACCTTCGGCGACATCACGCCCTTGTTGCCCGCCGGCGCCATCGCGCTCCTGACCGTGGCGGTCAACTTCGTGGTGGACTGGCAGTTGCACCGCGCCAGCGGCCTGAAGGAGTGACCCGATGAGCGAGCGAGCGACCAAGCCGGTTCTCCTGTCGATGCGCGGCATCCGCATCGAGGGCCGCTCGGGCGAGACCTGGAGCGGGATCATCAAGGGCGTGGACCTGACGCTGCACAAGGGCGAGGTGCTGGGCCTGATCGGCGAATCGGGGGCGGGAAAGTCGACGCTGGGGCTTGCGGCGATGGGCTTCACCCGCGACGGCTGCCGGATTTCCGGCGGCACCATCGACTTCGACGGACTCGACCTCAGGGCGGCCACCGAGGCCGAGCGCCGCGCGCTCCGCGGCAAGCGCATCGCCTATGTGGCACAGTCGGCGGCGGCAAGCTTCAACCCGGCGCACAAGCTCATCGACCAGTATTGCGAAGGTCCGGTGCAGCACGGGGTGATGGGCCGCGCCGAGGCCGAGCGCGACGCGGTGGAGCTTTACCGCCGGATGCGCCTGCCCAACCCCGGGGAGATCGGCTTCCGCTATCCCCATCAGGTCTCCGGCGGGCAGTTGCAGCGGGCGATGACGGCGATGGCAATGTCCTGCCGGCCGGATCTCATCATCTTCGACGAGCCGACGACGGCGCTCGACGTCACCACCCAGATCGAGGTGCTGGCGGCGATCCGCGACATCGTCGCCCAGTTCGACACCGCCGCCATCTACATCACCCACGACCTCGCCGTGGTGGCGCAGATGGCCGACCGGATCAAGGTGCTGCTGCGCGGCGAGGAGGTCGAGGAGGCTGATACCCGCGCCATGCTGGCGGCGCCCCGGCAGGACTACACGCGCTCGCTCTGGGCGGTGCGATCCTACGCGCGCCCGGTCCAGCCGCCGGTGACGAAGGGCACGCCCGTCGTCTCGATCCAGAACGTGACCGCGGGCTATGGCGCGGCGGATGTGCTGAAGAACATCGGCTTCGACATCCACGCCCGCCGCACCGTTGCCGTCGTCGGCGAGAGCGGCTCGGGCAAGTCGACCACAGCGCGGGTCATCACCGGGCTTCTGCCGCCGCGCAAGGGGCGGGTGCTGTTCGAGGGCAAGCCGCTGCCGGCCGACTACCGCAGCCGCTCTCGCGACCAGCTCAGGCAGGCGCAGATGATCTACCAGATGGCCGACACCGCGCTCAATCCCAAGCTGCGGCTGCGCGAGCTGATCGGCCGGCCGGCGCAGATGTATCTGGGGCTTTCCGGCAAGGCGTTGACCGAGCGCATCCGCGAGCTTCTGCGGCTGATCGAGCTGGAGCCCGACACCTATATCGACCGGCTGCCCTCGGAGCTTTCGGGCGGGCAGAAGCAGCGCGTCGGCATCGCCCGGGCGCTCGCCGCCGAGCCGCGCTTCATCATCTGCGACGAGGTCACCTCGGCGCTCGACCAGCTTGTCGCCGAGGGCATCCTGAAGCTTCTCGACCGGTTGCAGGGGGAATTCGACCTCGCCTACATGTTCATCACCCATGACCTTGCCACCGTGAAGGCGATCGCCGACGAGGTGGTGGTGATGCAGAACGGCAAGGTGGTGGAGCAGGGGCCGAAGGACGAGATGTTCCAGCCGCCGCACGATCCCTATACCGAGCTTCTGCTTTCCTCGGTGCCGGAGATGGACCCCGACTGGCTCACCCGCCTGCTCGAGGACCGCGCCGCGCGGAAATAGGCGGCGGCGGGATGCGGGGTGGCGTTCGCCCGCGAATCCGCGAAAGATGGCCCGGTCACCACGACCGGGGAGGGTTCGCCATGAAAGCGCTGATCGTCGACAAGAACGAGGACGGGACCACGCGCGCCGCGGTCGAGGAGATCGCGGAAAGCCGCCTGCCCGAAAGCGAGGTGATCGTCGCCGTCGAATATTCGACGCTGAACTACAAGGACGGGCTCTGCCTCGGGCCGGGCGGCGGGCTGGTGCGCAGCTACCCGCATGTGCCGGGGATCGACTTCGCGGGCATCGTCGAACGCTCCTCCGACCCGCGCTACCGGCCCGGCGACAGGGTGGTGCTGACCGGCTGGCGAGTGGGCGAGGCGCATTGGGGCGGCCATGCCCAGAAGGCGAGCGTGCGCGCCGACTGGCTGGTGCCCTTGCCCGCGGGCCTGACCACCCGCGCCGCGATGGCGGTCGGCACGGCGGGGCTGACGGCGATGCTCGCCGTCATGGCGCTCGAGGACCACGGGCTCACGCCGGGGCACGGGCCGGTGCTGGTGACCGGCGCGGCGGGCGGCGTCGGCTCGGTCGCCACCGCGATCCTCTCCCGGCTCGGCCACGAGGTCGCCGCCGTCACCAGACGGCCCGAGCAGGCGGAATATCTCACCGGCATCGGCGCGGCGCGGATCGTCCCCCGCGAGGATCTGTCGGAGGTGACGCGGAAGCCGCTGGAGAGCGAGACCTGGGCGGGCTGCGTCGATGCGGTCGCCGGCGCGATGCTCGGCCGGGTGCTGAAGCAGATGAAATACGGCGCCCCGGTCGCCGCCGTGGGCCTGGCCGGCGGCGCGGCGATCGAGGGGGCGCTGATCACCCCCTTCATCCTGCGCGGCGTCAACCTTCTCGGCATCGACAGCGTGATGCAGCCCTAGGCCCGCCGCGTCGCCGCCTGGGCGCGGATCACCCGCGACCTGCCGATGGAGCGGCTCGAGGCGATGGTCGTGCCGGCGACGCTGGCCGACCTGCCGCGGCTCGGCGCCGAGATTTTGCAGGGCCGGGTGCGCGGCCGCGTCGTCGTCGACGTCAACGCCTGAGGCGAGGCGAACCCGCCGGTGGCGGGTGCCTCCGGCGGGGGTATTTTCGCAACGAAGAAGCTCAGCCGCGCAAGACCTGGCGGCCGGCGTAACCGGCGGTTTCGCCGAGGCCCTCCTCGATGCGGATGAGCTGGTTGTATTTCGCCAGCCGGTCGGAGCGGGAAAGCGAGCCGGTCTTGATCTGGCCGCAGTTGGTGGCGACCGCAAGATCGGCGATGGTGGCATCCTCGGTTTCGCCCGAGCGGTGGCTCATCACGTTGGTGTAGCGGGCGCGGTGCGCCATCTCGACCGCCTCCAGCGTTTCCGTCAAGGTGCCGATCTGGTTGACCTTGACCAGCATCGAGTTGGCGACGCCGCGGCGGATCCCCTCGGCGAGGCGGGCGGGGTTGGTGACGAAGAGGTCGTCGCCGACGAGCTGCACCTTGGCCCCGAGCGCCTCGGTCAGAAGCTTCCAGCCCGCCCAGTCGTCCTCGGCGCAGCCGTCCTCGATCGAGATGATCGGGTAGTCCGCGACGAGGCTCGCGAGGTAGGCGACGTTCTCCTCGGCCGTCAGGGTCTTGCCCTCACCCGCGAGGATGTATCTTCCATCCTTGAAATATTCCGTCGAGGCGCAGTCGAGCGCGAGGAAGATCTCCTCCCCGGGCCTGTAGCCCGCCTTTTCGATCGCCTTGAGGATGAAGCCGAGCGCCTCGCGCGAGGATTGCAGCGCCGGGGCAAAGCCGCCCTCGTCGCCGATCCCGGTGCTGTAGCCGGCCGCCGACAGTTCCTTCTTCAGCGTGTGGAAGACCTCAGAGCCCATCCGCACCGCCTCGCGGATGTTGGCCGCCCCCACCGGCATGATCATGAATTCCTGGATGTCGATCGGGTTGTCGGCATGTGCGCCGCCGTTGATGATGTTCATCATCGGCACCGGCAGGACGCGGGCCGAGGTGCCGCCGACATAGCGGAAAAGCGGCAGGGCGGAGAAATCGGCCGCGGCCTTGGCCACCGCGAGCGAGACGCCGAGGCTCGCGGTGGCGCCGAGCCGGCCCTTGTTCGGCGTGCCGTCGATCTCGATCATCAGCCGGTCGATCTCCACCTGTTCGGTTGCGTCGAGGCCGACGAGGTTTTCGGCGATCTCGCCGTTGACCGCCGCGACCGCCTCCAGCACGCCCTTGCCGAGGTAGCGCGTCCTGTCGCCGTCGCGCTTTTCCACCGCCTCGTGGGCGCCGGTCGAGGCCCCCGACGGGACGGCGGCGCGGCCGGTGGTGCCGTCTTCCAGCGTCACGTCCACCTCGACGGTGGGGTTGCCGCGGCTGTCGAGGATCTCGCGCGCGTGGATGTCGATGATCGTGCTCATGGGGCTCCCCCGGGGCTGGCGTCGCTGTCGCGCCGGTCTTTACGCGGAGGCGCGCGCGAGGGGAAGGATTATTCCGCGGCGGCAGCGTGGAGGCGGGAAACCCGGCGTTCCCGCAGGTAGGTGTAGAAGGCCGCCGCCAGGATCAGCCCGGCCCCGGCGAGCGTCATTCCATCCGGGTGTTCGGCGAAGAAGGCCATGCCGATGACCAGCGAGAAGATCAGCCGCGAATAGCGGTAGGGCATCAGCGCCGAGGTGTCGCCGATCCGCATCGCCGCGACGATCGCATAGTAGCCCGCGGTGCCGGCGCCGATCGCGGCGGCCATCCTGCCCCCGTCCGCCGCCGAGGGAACGGCCGCACCGCCGGTGACGAAAAGGAAGCCGAGCCCGACCGCCGCCACGGAGAGAAAGCCGTGGCACGCGACCGCGGCCGAGGGCAGGTCGGCGGGCACGCTGCGGGTGATGATGTCGCGGAAGGCGATGAAGATGACGGTCACCAGAACCAGCGCCGCCGCGGGCTGGAAGCCCTCGAGCCCGGGCCGGATGATCATCAGCACGCCGAGGAACCCCGCGGACACCGCGCTCCATCGCCGCCAGCCGACCTTCTCGTCCAGAAACAGCGCCGCCGCCGCGGTGATGGCGAGCGGCGTCGCCTGGAAGACGGCGGCGACCGTCGAGATCGGCACCAGCGCCAGCGCCGGAATGAAGGTCGCGCCAGAGACGCATTCGGCGAGGTTGCGCAGCATCACCGTGCCGGAGCGAAAGCCGCGCAGGATGCCGCGCCGCCCGGCGTCGCCGGCGACGAAAAAGAACACGGCGGCGCCGCCGAGGCCGAGCATCAGCATCACCTGGCCGAGCGGCAGCCGCGCCGTCAGCGACTTCACCAGCGCGTCCTCGACCGCGAAGGTGGCCATCGAGAAGGTGACGATGAGGCCGCCGCGCAGGTTCTCTGCCGCCGTCATGGCAGGCTCCGCGTCCTGCGGGTGATGGGGAAGGAGGGCTCTGGCACGGGGCGGGCTCCGGGTTCGCTGCCGTCGCCTCTAGGCGATTCCGCGGGCGGGGGAAAGGGCCGATCCGGCGGCCTGCCCCGGGGGGATGTCGCGCCGATGTCGCCCGCGGACAAGACAGGCCGGACACGAGCGCCGAGCCTTCGCCGGACAGGGGGGAGCCGGACAGGGGGGAGGACCGCATGACCGAACATCGACGCCAGGGACGCGAGGCGCGCCGCAGCGCCGCGCCCGCGCGGGTGGCGAACTACCGCCGGTTGCGCCACCCGTTCGCACCGCAGCGGATCCTGTCGGACGACGCCGTGGCCGCGATCCACGCAACCGCGCTGCGGGTGCTCGAGGAGCTTGGCCTTGCCGTCCTGCTGCCCGAGGCGCGCGTGCTCTTCCGGCAGGGCGGCGCGGCGGTGGACGAGGGGACGGGCATGGTCCGCATCGGGCGCGAGATCGTCGCGGCGGCGCTGGCGACCGCACCGCGCTCCATCCCCATCCGCGCGCCGAACCCGGCGCGGGAGCTGGTCTACGAGGAGGGCGCGCTGATCTTCTCGCCGGGCGCGGGCTGCCCCAACACCCAGGACCGTGTCCGCGGCCGGCGCCCCGGCTGCCTTGAGACCTACGAGGAGACGCTGAAGCTGCACCAGAGCTTCGACGTCATCCACAAGCTCGGCCCCTCGTCCGAGCCGCAGGACATCCCCACGCCCTTGCGCCACTACGCGACGATGCGCGCGCAGTTGACGCTGTCGGACAAGCCGGTCTTCGTCTATGCCCGCGGGCGCGGCCAGGTCGAGGACAGTTTCGCGATGATCCGCCTCGCGCACGGGCTTTCGGACGACGACTTCGCCGGCGGCGCCTGGTGCACGACCGTGATCAACACCAACTCGCCCCGCCAGATCGACAAGCCGATGGCCGAGGGCATCATCGACTTCGCCCGCGCGGGCCAGATGTCGGTGATCACGCCCTTCTGCCTTGCCGGGGCGATGGCGCCGGTGACGGTGGAGGGCGCGCTCGTCCTCCAGCACGCCGAATGCCTCGCCGGGATCACCCTGGCGCAGCTTGCGCGGGCGGGCGCGCCGGTCAGCTATGGCGGCTTCTCCTCCAACGTCGACATGAAGTCGGGCGCGCCCGCCTTCGGCACGCCGACCCATGTCCGCATGGCGATCGGCACCGGCCAGCTTGCCCGCCACATCGGCCTGCCGTGGCGCTCGGCCGCCGGGTCTGCCGCCAACACCGCCGACATGCAGGCGGCGGGGGAAAACCACATGGGGCTCTGGGCCAGCCTCATGGCCAACGCCACGCTGACGATCCATGCCGCGGGCTGGCTCGAGGGCGGGCTTTCGTTCGGCTACGAGAAGTTCATCAATGACATCGAAGCCTTGCAGACCATCGCCGAGCTTTGCGCGCCGCTCGACAGCGCGCCCGCCGACCTCGCCTGGGAGGCCCTCGCGGATGTGCCGCCCGGCGGCCATTTCTTCGCCACGCCGCACACGATGGAACGGTTCGACCGCGCCTTCTATGCGCCGCTGGTGGCGGATCTCTCGAACTTCGGCACCTGGGAGGCCGCCGGCGCAAAGACCGCGACCGAACGGGCGACGGCGATCTGGCAGCGGCTTCTGGCCGAGTTCCGCGCGCCCGAGGGCGCGGCGGAACGGGGCGAGCGGATCGCCGCCTTCATCGCCCGGCGCGAGACCGAAGGCGGGGCGCCGCCGCCCGACTGAGCGCCGTCCGGAAGGCTTGACTTTCCCGCCCGGCTGCCCGATAAGCCCCCGATCCCGGCGGGTCTCGCGGCCCGGCCGGGACAGTCATTTTGCAATCACGTCCCCAGGCGGGGGCGCGCTGTCCGAGGTGGGGGAAACCCTCAACGCCGGTTCGGTCCGGGGCCACAGGGCGCGAGAGACACGAAGGAAAGACCCATGTTCGCGGTCCTCAAGACGGGCGGCAAGCAATACAAGGTCCAGGCGGGCGACGTGCTCCGCGTGGAGCTGATCGCCGCTGCCCCGGGCGAAAAGATCCAGTTCAACGAGATTCTCATGGTCGGCGGCGAAAAGCCGGTTCTCGGCGCGCCGCTGGTCAAGGGCGCGGCCGTCCAGGCCGAGGTCATCGACGAGAACAAGGCCGACAAGGGCATCACCTTCTGGAAGCGCCGGCGGAAGCATTCGTCGCAGCGCACCCGCGGCCACCGCCAGAAGCTGACGCTGGTGCGCGTGACCGACATCCTCGCCTCGGGCGCCGAGAAGTCGGGCGTGAAGGAAGCGATCGGCACCCAGGCCGCCCGGGTCGCGGCGCACAACACCGCGCCGGCCGAGACCAAGGCCGCCGCGAAGAAGGCCGCCCCTAAGAAGGCCGAGGCCAAGAAGGCCGAAGCGGCCGCGACGAAGGAGTAACACCTCATGGCACACAAGAAAGCAGGCGGTTCCTCCCGCAACGGCCGCGACAGCGCGGGCCGTCGTCTCGGCGTCAAGCTCGCAGGCGGCCAGTCGGCCAACCCGGGCGCGATCATCGTGCGCCAGCGCGGCACCACCTGGTGGCCGGGCGAGGGCGTCGGCATGGGCCGTGACCACACGATCTATGCCACGGCGCAAGGCCGCGTGAGCTTCCGCAAGGGGCTCAAGGGCCGCACCTTCATTTCGGTCCTCCCGGCGGCGGAGGCAGCCGAGTAAGCCGAACCTTTACAATCGGATTGTAGGAGGGGATCGGCCGAAGGGCCGGTCCCCTTCCTCGTTTCGGGGCTGCGGTCCCGGCGGGCATTCAGGTCAGGAGTCACGTCGATGGGCATTGATCAGGCATTTGTGAGCATTGTGACCGCGCGTGCGGCGGTGCTGCGGTTGATCCCGTCATTCTCGCGCCCCATTTGGGGTATAAGGGACACGAAGGCGTCGCGGCGGCCGGGAGGGGCCAGGCGCGAGGCCATGCGTGTGGGAGGGTTCCCGGCCGGTAGGGCGGCCGCGGTGCTCGCCATGCGTTCGGGAGGAGGGAAGGGATGATCCAGGAACCGATCGTCGTTCAGCCCGCGATCGCGGCTGAACGTTTCGTGCTCAGGCCGCTCCGGCGCTCGGACGCGGGGCTGATCGAGATGCACACCGCCGACCGGCGGCTTGCCGAGGGCACACGAACGATTCCCCATCCGCTGCCGCCCGGTGCGACCGAGGCCTTCATCGTCCGCGTCCTGTCCGACAAGCGCAGCGAGGACGTGTGGATTCTGGACGGATCGGACCAGGGTCATGCCGAGGTCATCGGCCTTGTCAGCCTTACCCGGATGGACCGCAAGCAGAGCGAGATCAAATACTGGATCGCGCCCGCCTTCTGGCACACCGGCTTCGCCTCCGAAGCCGTTGCCGCGATGGTGGCGGCGAACCCGCATCGGGCGCGGACGCTTTTTGCCGAGGTGTTCCAGGACAATCCGCGTTCGGCCCGGGTGCTGACCAACAACGGCTTCGACTATCTCGGCGATGCCGAGACCCATTCGATCGCCCGCGGCGCGACGGTGCCGACCTGGACCTATCTGCGCCGGATGGACTGAGGCCAGGCCCCGTCGCGTGCGGGCTGCCGTTTCGGCGCTGCCGCGCGGGGTGCAGGCAGGCCTGCGTCCCCGTCGGTGGCCGGCGGGATCAGCCGGCCATCGCGATCTCGGGGTCGTCGCGGAAGATGTTCTCGACCATCGGCTCGGCGGCGCGCACCGCCGCCAGCCGCAGGACCGGAGCAGGAGCGCGGATTTCCTGCGCCACCGGCTCCGGCGTGGCGGGCATGGCGGGCCGCTGGGCAGTGCGGCTCGGCTGCACCACGCACACCACCCGGCGCGGCACGATCGTCTGGGCCGGAGTCACGCGGCGCACCCGGGGCGTCCAGCGCAGCGCCGACCGGCGGGCGGCGGCGCGGGGCAGGGTCTGCGTGTAGGTCAGGATCAGCGCCCCGATCAGCGCTAGGTCGCGCCAGAACGCCTCCAGATTGCCGCCGCCGGCGTTCGCGATGTAGCTCGACCAGAACAGCACCGTCGCCAGAAGCAGCGCCGAAACCCTGAGCCAGGCGCCGACCAGCACGAGGTAGGCGGTGGCGAAGACCACCGCCTTGCCCGCGATACCGGCCCAGGGTTCGGGCAGGACGGTCCCGGTCAGCGGCGAGGCGACTGTCCCCGGGATCAGCCCCACAGAGACGGCGAGGAAATAGGAGGCGATGACGATGCGGACGAGGTTCTGCCCGCTCTGGTTCAGGCTGTGCGAGGTGTTTTCGGCGGCCGGCATGACGTGATCCCTTCTCTGGCAGCGGAAGAGCGAGAACTCATGTCACTGGTGAAGCGGAAACCTTCGCCCCCTGGTTGCAGTATGGCCGGCGCAATGCGGCGTCACTTCGATGCCTTCGTGTCAGGTTTCGTTAACCTTGCCACGGGATTGTGGCAGCCGACCGCCCGCGGCGAGGGCAATCCGGGCCGGCGCTGCGGATTGTTCGCGATCGGGAAATCCGCCGGACTGCGGGGCGGGGGACCGGGGAGGCGCGGCCGATTCCCCGGCCACGCGCCTATTCCCCGGCCTCGCCGTCCTCGCCCTGGTCGGCGATCCGTGCCACCGAGACCACTTCTTCGCCCGCGGCGGTATCGAACACCTTCACCCCCCCGGCGGAACGTGAACGGAAGCTGATCCCGTCGACCGGGCAGCGGATGGCTTGGCCGGTCGAGGTGGCGAGCATGATCTGATCATCGATCTCCACCGGGAAGGAGGCGACGAGCGCGCCGCCGCGCATCGCCTTGTCCATCGCCATCACCCCCTGGCCGCCGCGCCCGCGCACCGGATAGTCGTGGCTGGAGGAGATCTTGCCCGACCCCTTCGCGGCGACGGTCAGGATCAGGTCCTCGGCCGCCGACATTTCGGCATAGCGTTCGGGGGAAAGCTGGCCCTCGGCCACCGCTTCCTCCTCCTCGTCGGGCGCCTCGTCCTCGGTCACCCCGGCCATCAGGCGGCGCTGCTTGAGATAGGCGGCGCGTTCCTCGGGGCTCGCCTCGAAATGGCGGATCACCGACATCGACACGACGCTGTCGCCCGCCGCCAGCCGCACCCCGCGCACCCCGGTGGAATCACGGCCCTTGAAGACCCGCACCTCGGTCGTCGGAAAGCGGATCGCCCGGCCGAGGGCCGTCACCAGCATCACGTCGTCGCTTTCGTCGCAGATGCGGGCGTTCACCAGCGATACGCCCTCGGGCAGCTTCATCGCGATCTTGCCGTTGCGCATCACATTGGTGAAATCGGAAAGCGCATTGCGGCGCACGTCGCCGTCGGAGGTGGCGAAGAAGATCTGCAACGCCTCCCATTCCGCATCGGGCACATCCACCGGCATGATCGCCGCGACCGACACGCCCTGCGGGATCGGCAGGATGTTGATGATCGCCTTGCCCTTCGCCGTCCGGCCGCCCAGGGGCAGCCGCCAGCACTTCAGCTTGTAGACCATGCCTTCGGTGGTGAAGAACAGAAGCTGGGTGTGGGTGTTGGCGACGAAAAGCGTGGTGACGACGTCATCCTCTTTCGTGGCCATCCCCGAAAGGCCCTTGCCGCCGCGCCGCTGGCTGCGGAATTCGGCCAGAGGCGTGCGCTTGATGTAGCCGCCCGAAGTCACGGTCACCACCATGTCCTCGCGCTCGATCAGATCCTCGTCGTCCATGTCGCCGGCCCAGTCGGCGATCTCGGTCCGGCGGGGCACGGCGAAGGCCTCCTTCACCTCGCGCAACTCGTCCGAGATGATCGCCATGATCCTGTCGCGGCTGCCGAGGATGTCGAGGTAATCGGTGATCTTCGCGGCCAGTTCCTGCAACTCGTCGGTGACCTCCTTCACCCCGAGCGCGGTCAGCCGCTGGAGCCTGAGGTCGAGGATGGCGCGCGCCTGGGTCTCGGAGAGATTGTAGGTGCCGTCCTCGTTCATCGTGTGGGTGGGGTCGTCGATCAGCCGGATATAGTCGGCGATGTCCTGCGCCGGCCAGCGCCGCGTCATCAGCCGCTCGCGTGCCTCGGCGGGGTCGGTCGAGGCGCGGATCGTCGCCACCACCTCGTCGACGTTCGAAACCGCCACGGCAAGGCCGCAGAGGATATGGCTCCGCTCGCGCGCCTTGCGCAGCTCATGGGCTGTCCGCCGCGCCACGACCTCCTCGCGGAAGCCGATGAAATGCGTAAGGAAATCGCGCAGGGTCAGGGTCTCGGGCCGGCCGCCGTTCAGCGCCAGCATGTTGCAGCCGAACGAGGTCTGCATCGGCGTGAAGCGGAAAAGCTGGTTCAGCACCACCTCCGCCGTCGCGTCGCGCTTCAACTCGATCACCACCCTGACGCCGACCCGGTCGCTCTCGTCCTGGACATGGGCGATGCCCTCGATCCGCTTGTCGCGGACCATCTCGGCGATCTTCTCGATCATCGAGGCCTTGTTGACCTGGTAGGGGATTTCGTCGAGCACGATGGCGAAGCGGTCCTTGCGGATCTCCTCCACCCGGGTCTTCGCCCGCACGATGACGCTGCCGCGCCCCTCCAGATAGGCCTTCCTCGCGCCGGAGCGGCCGAGGATGATGCCCCCCGTTGGGAAATCGGGCGCCGGGATGATCTCCATCAGCGCCTCCATCGAGAGGTCCGGGTTCTCGATCAGCGCCAGCGTGCCGTCGATCACCTCGCCGAGGTTGTGGGGCGGGATGTTGGTGGCCATGCCGACGGCAATGCCGCCCGCGCCGTTGACCAGCATGTTGGGGAAGCGCGCCGGCAGCACCGTCGGCTCGCGGTCCTTGCCGTCGTAATTGTCCTGGAAGTCGACGGTGTCCTTCTCGATGTCGGCCAGAAGGAAGGCCGCCGGCTTGTCCATCCGCACCTCGGTGTAACGCATCGCGGCCGGGTTGTCGCCGTCCATCGAGCCGAAATTTCCCTGCCCGTCCAGGAGCTTGAGCGACATCGAGAAATCCTGCGCCATCCTGACCAGCGCGTCGTAGATCGAGGCGTCGCCGTGGGGGTGGTATTTCCCCATCGTGTCGCCGACGGGCCGTGCCGACTTGCGGTAGGGCTTGTCGTGGCTGTTGCCGGTCTCGTGCATCGAATAGAGGATCCGCCGGTGCACCGGCTTCAGCCCGTCGCGGAGGTCGGGGATGGCGCGGCTGACGATCACGCTCATCGCGTAGTCGAGATAGGCCGTGCGCATCTCCTCGGCGATGTCGACGGTGGGGCCCGAGTAGGCCATGCGCTGGGGGCTCTCCCCCGGGGTTTCTGGGGTGTCCGGCGTGTCGGTCACGGGATGCTCGCCTTCGTTCTCGGGCGCGGAAGGGGCGCCATATCTTGTTGTGCGCGACTATACCCCATGCAATCCCTTGGCCGCAAGGCGCGGGCGGGGTTTCGGCCCCGCCTCGGTAACACAATGATAACACATTGTTTTCATTGCCGTTAACCGCGACTCGGCTAGACTTCCCGGCACAGGCATTGACGGAGGCACCATGCGCGCGGATCGCCCGGGGGCCGAGACGGAGCTGATGCTGAAGGGCTACGGGCTCACGACGGCCGAATTCTACTACCGGATGCCGGATTACCGGCACGTCCTGAACAGTTTCATCTGGCAGGAATACGACCTTTCGCCGGACTACCCGGAGCTCTTCCGCTTCATCGAGTTCTGGCAGGAACAGATCGAGGGGCCGCTGCATTCGGTCCGCTTCACCCACCGCAAGCTGATCGGACCGGGGGAGTGGCGCTATGTCGTGGGCGAGTTCCGGCTGCACTGAGGGGGCCGCCGGATCGCCGTCCCGCACCCGTCGGGCCTGCGTCGGGTCTGCGTCGGTTTTCCGTCCCGACAGGGCGCGCGGTCGAACGGCCCCGGAGGCAACGCCGCCACGCCTCTCAAAGGCGGTTGCGGCGACCGTTGCGGCGGCCGCCGGATCGCCGCATAGAGGGGAAGGCGGCAACGGAGGGCGGCAATGAAGGCACGGGTGAAATGGGTCGAGGCGCGGTGCTTCACCGGCGAGGTCGAGGCGGGCCACCGCATCGTCCTCGGCAACGCCTACGAAGGCAGCCCCAAGCCGGGGCCGAGTCCGATGGAGCTTCTCCTGATCGGCACCGGCGGCTGCGCCGCCTTCGACGTCGTCCACATCCTCCAGAAGGGCCGCGAGCCGGTCGAGGACGTCACCTGCGACGTCAGCGCCGAGCGGGCGGAAACCGAGCCGAAGGTGTTCACCAAGATCCACCTCCAGTTCACCGTGACGGGCCGGGGGCTCAGCCCGGAGAAGGTGGGCCGCGCGGTGCAGCTTTCGGCGGAGAAATACTGCTCGGCCTCGGCGATGATGGCGGCGATGGCCGAGGTGACGCACGGGTTCGAGGTCATCGATCCGGGGGCGTGACGGGGGCCTTCGGGCGCTGCTTGCAGTGGCGCCGCGCTGCGTCGCTACCCCTGCTTCACCAGCCTCAGAAGGAACAGCAGGATCACCGCCCCGATGGTGGCGTGGAGAATCGCAGCCAGCATCCCGCCGCCCATGTCGAGCCCGATGCGCGGCAGGATGAAGCCGGCGAGGAAGGCGCCCAGGATGCCGACGACGATGTTGCCGACGAGGCCGAAGCCGTAGCCCTTGACGATCAGCCCGGCGAGCCAGCCCGCGACCGCGCCGACCACCAGCATGGCGAGAAGTCCGACCGGTTCCATGATGCGCTCCCTCGGTTGCCGTCTGCTTGCCAGCCTTGCACATCGGGCGCGGAAGGAGAAGCGCCGCGTCGGCCGGCGGGAGGCCCCCGCTTGCGCGGGGGGCGACAGGGGGAAAGCCAAGCTCCGCCATCGCGCCCGGGCGACCAGCCCCGGGGCGGCGAGCGTCCGGCGGGAGGCCCCCGCTTGCGCGGGGGTGACAGGGGGAAAGCCACGCCCCCGCCATCGCGCCCGGGGGACCAGCCCGGGCGGCGCCCGCCTCCCGGCCCGCCGCCGGGGCGGCGGGCATGCGGCGCTGACGATCTGCCACCGGCAGATCGTCCGGGCGCGCCTCATCCCCCCCGGGCGGTCGCATTTCGACCTCGCCAGCAGAACCACCCTCGGGTGTGGTGGCGCCATAAAGTG
>JAUQYB010000089.1 GCA_030837825.1 Albidovulum sp. | reverse complement strand
ACCGCGCCTTCGCCGCGATCGCGGCGGGCGACGCCGGGGCGGCAGCCGACTGGCTGACGATCCGCGACTACGCCCGCGCCTCCGGCGACACCGCCGCGGCGCTGGCGGTGCAGGCGCTCGGCCGGGGCGAGATCGACCCGGCCGCCGCCCGCGAGACGGTCGAGGCGGAGCTTCTGACCGTGGCGGCGGCGGAACTGCGGCTGGCGCTCACGCGGGCAGCGGAGGACGCGGCGGCCGGCCACGCCACGCAATATGCCGGCGACCTCGGCCGGATCGAGGGTCTCGTCGGATACCTCGGCCAGAACCTCGCCGACCACCTCGGCGCCGAAGGGAAAGCGTCGTTGGACACCACCCTCGCCCGCGCCGCGGCCGATCCCGCCGCTTTGGCCGAGGTGCAGGCACGGCTTGCCGGCTACGCGCCGGTGGCGCTCGCGCCCGAGGAACGGCTGCGCCGCGCCCGGCTGCTGCGCCGCTTCACCGCACTGGTGCGGGAGGAATACGCCAACGGCGTGCGCGGCGGCGAGATCACCCAGCCGATGGAATACCACGAGGCGCGGATGTTCCGCGACCGCGCGGCAATGGTGCTGGGCGACCTCGCCCCCGGCTTCGCCGACCCGGTGGTGCCGGAGCGGCTGGCCGCGCTCTATGCCGGGATGAAGGATCTGATCGAGGCGCGCGCCGACGGGGTGGAGCCCCTGGTGGCCGAGGCGCTCGGCCTGATCGACAAAAGCTTCGGCGCCGAGGTGGCGCAGGGCGGCTATGCCGCCGCGGTCGACGCGCTGCCCGCCGCCCTTGACGAATTGCTGATGATCGCCCGGGCGGGCGACTGGCCGGGGGCCGAGATGAAGCGGCTCGAGGCCTATTCCTGGTTCGATCCCGACATCGAGCAGCGGCTGGTGCCGCGGGCGCCGGCGGCGGCGCTGAGGCTCGAGGCGCGGTTCTGGGAAGGCACGGCCGACCGGCCCGGCCTCGGCACCCTGATCGCCGACCGGGCGGAGGCGGCAGCACTCGCCGCCGAGATCGACGGCATCAAGGCCGACCTCGCCCTGGCGCGGGCGCGGATCGAGACCCCGCCCTCGGCCGCCGGCTCGGCGCTGCAATCGGCCGGGATCATCTTCCGCGAGGGGCTCGAGGCGGTGCTGATCCTCGCCGCGCTGATCGCGGCCCTCAGGGCCGAGGGCATCCCCCCTGCCCGCTTCCGCACCTCGCTCGCCACCGGCGTGTCGCTGGCGCTCGCCGGCAGCTTCGCGCTCTGGGCGGGCGCGCGCTGGCTCTTCAGCGTCTCGACGCTGGCGCGCGAGGCGCTGGAAGGCGGCACGGCGCTCGTCGCCGCGGCGGTGCTGGTCTGGCTGGTGCTCGGGCTTTCGGCGGGCGGCGGCCATGTCGCCAGCTTCCGGGCGCGGATCGCCGGGACGGCGACCCCGCTGTCGGTCGGCATCCTCGCCTTCCTCGTGGTGTTCCGCGAGGGGTTCGAATCGGTCCTCTTTTACGAGGCGCTGCTGGCCGACGCCGCCGCGATACCGGTCCTTGCCGGCCTCGTCGCCGGCGGTGCCGCGGCGCTCGCCTGCGGCTGGGCAGTGCTCGCCGCCGGGCGGCGCCTGCCGCTCACGCTCTTCTTCCGGGCGACGACGGTGCTTCTCGCCGTCCTCGCGGTGATGCTGGCGGGGGCGGGCATCCGCGGCCTCCAGACCGCGGCGCTGATCGGGGCGACACCGGTCTCGTGGTTCCCCGACCGCGACTGGCTGCAACTCTGGTTCGGGCTCTTCCCGGTGGCCGAGCCGCTTGCCGCGCAGGCCCTTGTGCTGGCGGCCCTTGTCCTGCCGCGCGGGCTGCGCAAGGCGGCTGCGCGGGTGGCGTGACAGCCCGGCCAGGCGCGCAAGACCGCCGCCCAGCATGCGCGCCGGTGCGGGCGCAGAACATCTGCCTGCCCGCCGCGACCGGCCTTCGCGGCCTGTTCCTTCCCTCACGGCAGGGACAGAAGGGCCAAACCGCAGCACGCTTCTGCCGAGACGGCGTGAAAGGCGGGCTGCTGCTTTTCGACCCAAGCCAGCCGGCAGCGATCGCGGGAAAAACGGAGATAGTCCAAGCAATATCAGATGGATGGCGGAAACGAAGACTCAGGCGCCCAACTCTCTCCCGTGCTAATGTCGGACGACCGCCGCGTCCTTCGCAATTCTTCGCACTACTTGTTCGGGGCGCGCGCGGTGACGGTCGTCATTTCTCGGACCGCATGGATCGCCACTGCCCGAGTAACGATTCTGCTTCGAGTCGGTTAAAATAGAAGCCTTGGCATGGGCCTGTCGGGCGACCCAGGCCACTCGCCTCGATCGTCGCCAAATATCTTGGATCGCTTGCGTAGATCACCTCCTGATCTCCACCTAGCCACACAAACCCCTCGGGGTCTCCCCAACCCGAAACCGCCGTTTCGTTCCAGCAAAGGTTCCCGACACTCCGAGCGATTAGTTGACCATTGGGGAGATAGAGATCCCCACGCGACCGATTTTGCCAATCGATGGTCACGTCCGTCAAGGTGGTGTAATTTCCCGGCTGGGCTGAGGGCATGATCAGGCGGCTTTCGTTGTAATACTGAGAATGGGATCGATCTCCTCCTTGTCGATCTGGGCGAAGGCTTCGACCATCATGTAGCGGCTGGCG
>JAUQYB010000088.1 GCA_030837825.1 Albidovulum sp. | reverse complement strand
GCGGATCATGCCGAAGCGCTGGCCGGCCAGCAGGGCCTGGCCCTGGGCCACCTCGCAGACGATGCGGCGCGCGACGAGGCCGGCGATCTGCACCACGGCGATGGCGCGGCCGTCCTCCATGCGGATCGCAAGGGCGTTCCTTTCATTGTCGACGCTGGCCTTGTCGAGCGAGGCGTTGAAGAACCTGCCCGACCGGTAGGCGATCCGTTCGATCCGGCCGGTGACCGGGGCGCGGTTCACATGGCAGTCGAAGACGTTCATGAACACGGCGATGCGCAGCATCGGCTCGGTCCCGAGGCCAAGTTCCTCGGGCGGGGCATGGTCTCCGATCATCTGCACCACGCCGTCGGCGGGCGAGATCACGAGACCCTCGCGCGCCGGCGTCACCCGGTCGGGGTCGCGGAAGAAGTAGTAGCACCAGACGGTCAGGCCGAGCCCGATCCAGCCGAGCGGCTGGCAGATCAGGAACAGGACGACGGTCACTGCCGCGAAGACCGCGACGAAGCGGTATCCTTCGCGGTGCATCGGCTTCACGACGGTGGCGATCATCGACATGGCGGCCTTTCCTCGGTCCGGGTCGCAGCGAAGGGGCTGCCTGGTCGCGGGGAACGGGGCCCCCGAGTCACCCCGCGTTGTGCGACGCTTTGTGACGATTTCGCGACATCCTTGCAACCGCGAGATGGGCGCCGGCGGAAAAAGAAAACCGCGCCGGAGGGACCGGCGCGGCGATCGGGCTGCGGGCGGACGGGTGGTTACTCCGCCGTCTCGTCGCCGGCGGCTCCGCCGATGTCGTCGAAGAGTTCCGCGATCTCGAAATCGGCCGCGGCCTCGGCTTCGGCGGCAAGTTCCTGGATCGACTTGCCGGTCGCCTGAAGCTCGGCCTCTTCGGCGGACCGGGCGACGTTGAGCCTGATCCGGGCCGAGACTTCGGGATGCAGCACGACCTCGACCTCGTGGAGGCCCAGCTCCTTGATCGGCCGGGTGAGGACGACCTGCTTGCGGTCGACGCCGAATCCCGCCGCGGCGGCGGCATCGGACGCGTCGCGCGGCGTGACCGAGCCGTAGAGCGCGCCCGCATCGGAAGCCGAGCGAATCACCACGAAGATCTGGCCGTCGAGCTTCTCGGCGACCTTCTCGGCCTCCTTGCGGGTTTCGAGGTTCTGCGCCTCGAGATGGGCCTTGCGGGTTTCGAAGGACTTGATGTTGTCGTCCGAGGCGCGCAGCGCCTTGCCCTGCGGCAGCAGGTAGTTGCGCGCGTAGCCGTCCTTGACCTTGACGACCTCGCCCATCTGGCCAAGCTTGGCCACGCGTTCCAGAAGGATGACTTGCATCTGAGGTCTCCCTTACGTCACGGCATAGGGAAGAAGGGCGAGGAAGCGGGCGCGCTTGATGGCACGCGCAAGCTCACGCTGCTTCTTGGCCGAAACGGCGGTGATGCGGGCGGGCACGATCTTGCCGCGCTCGGAAATGTAGCGCTGGAGAAGACGGACGTCCTTGTAGTCGATCTTCGGCGCATTGTCGCCCGAGAAGGGGCAGACCTTGCGGCGGCGGAAAAACGGTTTGTTCGCCATGAGTTGTGATCCTTTCCTCGAGCTTCAGATCAACGGCGGTCGCGACGGTCGCCGCCACGATCCCCGCGGTCGCCGCGATCCCCCCGGTCGCCCCGGTCTCCTCGATCGCCACGGTCGCCGCGATCGCGCTCGTCGCGCTTCTGCATCTGCATCGAGGGGCCTTCCTCGTGCTTGTCGACCTTGACCGACATCACCCGCATGACATCGTCATGAAGCCGCGCGAGGCGCTCCATCTCCTGCACCGCGGCCGAGGGCGCGTCGGAACGCAGGTAGGCGTAATGGCCCTTGCGGTTCTTGTTGATCTTGTAGGCCATCGTCTTCACGCCCCAGTATTCGCTGTCGACGACCTTGCCGCCGTTGTCTGCGATGACCGTGGTGAAGTGTTCGATCAGGCCTTCGGCCTGCGCGTTGGACAGATCCTGACGCGCGATGAGGACATGCTCGTAAAGCGGCATGTATGCTCCTTTTTCGTCTCGGGCGGCTTCAATGGCGGGCCGGACCTTCCGCGACCCGTTATGAGAGGCTTCGCCGGTTGCATGTTCAGCGGAAGGATGCGGCCTTATAGAGGAAAGCCGAGGGGATGCAAGCGCGGCCTGCCGGCACCTTTCATCTTGCGCCAAATACCTCGGGGTGCGGGGCAGCGCCCCGCTTCGCTTGTCGTGCGGGCAGGCAGAAGGTAGAGGTGGCGAAAACCGCGAAGGGGGAACCATGACGCGCGCATTCGTATTTCCGGGCCAGGGGGCGCAGACCGTCGGCATGGGGCGGGCGCTGGCCGAAGCCTATCCGGCGGCGCAGGCGGTCTTCGACGAGGTCGACGAGGCGCTCGGCGAGAAGCTCTCCGCACTCGTCTGGGATGGACCGCAGGAGACGCTGACGCTGACCGAGAATGCCCAGCCCGCGCTGATGGCGACCTCGATCGCCGCGCTCCGGGCGCTGGAGACGGAAGGCATCGCGGTCACATCGGCGGCCTATGTCGCGGGCCATTCGCTGGGCGAATATTCGGCGCTCTGCGCGGCCGGGGCGCTCGGCCTTGCCGACACGGCGCGGCTGCTGCGGCTGAGGGGGCGGGCGATGCAGGAGGCGGTTCCGGTCGGCGTCGGCGCGATGGCGGCGCTCCTCGGGCTCGACTTCGCGGCGGCCGAAGCGGTCGCGAAAGAGGCTGCGCAGGGCGAGGTCTGCCAGGCAGCGAACGACAACGATCCCGCACAGGTCGTCGTCTCTGGTCACAAGGGCGCGGTCGAGCGGGCGGTCGAGATCGCCAGGGCGAAGGGCGCCAAGCGGGCGCTGCTGCTGCCGGTTTCGGCGCCCTTCCACTGTGCGCTGATGGAACCGGCCGCGCGGGTCATGGCCGCGGCGCTGGACGCGGTGCGGATCGAGGCGCCGGCGGTGCCGGTCGTGGCCAACGTCCGCGCCGCAGCGGTGAGCGATCCTGCGTTGATCCGCGCGCTTCTGGTCGAGCAGGTGACCGGCTCGGTGCGCTGGCGCGAGTCGGTCGAGTGGATGGCGGGCCGGGGCGTGACCCAGTTCTGGGAGATCGGCGCCGGCAAGGCGCTGTCGGGGATGATCCGGCGGATCGCGAAGGAGGCCGAGACGCGCGCGGTCGGCACGGCCGAGGACGTGGCCGCGGCGACGGTGGGGTGAGCCGCGGGGGCGCTGCCCCCGCACCGGGGGATATTTGGCCAGAAACGGAAGGGCAGACCATGTTCGATCTGACAGGGAAGGCGGCGCTGGTGACCGGCGCTTCGGGCGGGATCGGCGGCGCGATCGCGCGGGCGCTGCATGGCGCCGGCGCGGTGGTCGGCCTTTCGGGCACGCGCGAGGCGCCGCTTGCGGCGCTGGCGGCGGAGCTCGGGCAGCGGACGCATGTGCTCCCCTGCAACCTTTCCGACGCGACGGCGGTCGAGGCGCTGCCGAAGCGGGCGGCCGAGGCGATGGGCTCGGTCGACATTCTCGTCAACAACGCCGGCATCACGCGGGACAACCTTTTCATGCGGATGTCGGACGAGGACTGGCAGGCGGTCATCGACGTCAACCTGACCTCCACCTTCCGGCTCTGCCGGGGCGTGCTCCGGCCGATGATGAAGGCGCGCTGGGGGCGGATCGTCAACGTGACCTCGATCGTCGGCACCACCGGCAACCCCGGACAGGGCAACTATGCCGCCGCCAAGGCCGGGATCGCCGGCATGTCGAAGGCGCTGGCGCAGGAGGTGGCGAGCCGGGGGATCACGGTCAACTGCATCGCGCCGGGGTTCGTCGCCACAGCCATGACGGACAAGCTGACCGAGGAGCAGAAGGCGCGGATTTCGGCGCAGATTCCGGCCGGGCGGATGGGCACGCCGGAGGAGATCGCGGCGGCCGCGCTCTATCTCGCAAGCCCCGAGGCGGGCTATGTCACGGGCACCACGCTGCATGTCAACGGCGGCATGGCGATGGTCTGAGCGCGGGCGTTCGCGCGGCCCGCCGCGGGGCGGTTTCGGCGTTGCGAAAGCGTTTGCCTCGGGAATAGACTGTGCTATAGGCGGCGACGACCAGCCGGGACGCGGCCCATGCGTTTCCGGCATCCTTCGCTTCGGGGCGGGGGCAGAGCCGCTCTGAACGAGCAAGGGACGAGGACGCGGGAAATCCGCATCATTTGAGGAATTGACATGAGCGACATCGCCGATCGCGTGAAGAAAATCGTCGTCGAGCATCTGGGCGTCGAAGAGGACAAGGTGACCGAGAGCGCCTCGTTCAGCGACGATCTCGGCGCCGACAGCCTCGACACGGTCGAGTTGGTCATGGCTTTCGAGGAAGAGTTCGGGATCGAGATTCCCGACGATGCTGCCGAGACGATCCAGACCTTCGGCGATGCGGTGAAGTTCATCACCGAAGCGGCCTGAGCGCAGGCTTCGGAAAGGGTTTGAAGCGGCGCCTTCGGGCGCCGTTTTTCGTTTGGCTGCGGGCCGGGGGCCGGAACCGGCACGGGGACGCTGGCGTTGACCGGGGCAAAGAGGAGATTTCCGATGCCGGTCAAGGGACTGAACGACAATGCGATCGCCACCAGCGTGGCGGAACTGAACGCGCGGCTTGCCGACATGATCGCGCTCAGGCTGGCGCTGAAGCAGGCGCACTGGAACGTGAAGGGGCCAAACTTCATCGCCATCCACGAGCTGTTCGACGCGGTCCACGGCCGTCTGGCCGGGCACGAGGACATCCTCGCCGAGCGGGTGCAGATCCTCGGCGGGGTTGCCCTCGGCACGCTGGAGGCGGTCGGGGGCGCGGCCACGGTCGAGGCCTATCCGACGGACCTCGTGGCCGATCGCGACCATGTCGCGGCGATCTCGGCGCGGATGGCGGCACTGGGGGAAACCGTGCGCGGGGCGATCGAGACGGTCTCGGACGCCGGTGACGAGGGGACGATGGACATCTTCGTCGCCCTATCGCGCGCACTCGACAAGGATCTCTGGTTCATCGAGAGCAATCTCGGCGGCTGAGCTTCGGTCGGGCGGAGCGGGATGGCAGGAGTCCCCGGGACTGCGGCCCGACTGCGGCCCCGACTGCGGCAGGATCCGGGCTGATCGCCGGCGAAGGAACAGAGACGTCAGCCTTCGTGCCGCCTTATCCGCATAGGGGAGTGCCGAGCCTTCGCGCGGACTCCGTGGCGGGCCCGGATTTGGGCTTTGGCTTCGGACCCGGCGGGGCTACCATCGGGAGACGAGGCGCGCGCGAAACTGCATGGCTCCCGGACCGGCGGCTTGCCGGGCAGCGCCGGGAGGGGTCGTCGCGCGACGCCCGAGAGGAGGCGCGCGATGATCCTTTATCCAACCATTGAAATCCTGAACGGCCGTTGTGTGAGCCTGCCGCGGGGGCGGGTCGAGGAGCCCTCGGTATGGCATGTCGATCCGGTCGCGAAGGCGCAGGAATTCGCCCATGCCGGGGCCGAATGGATGCATGTCACCGATTTCGACGCGATGCAGGGCAGCAACGTCAACCGCGAACTGATCCTGAAGATCATCCGGGGGGCGGGGATTCCGGTGCAGCTCGGCGGCGGCTTCCGCTCGCGCGATCGGATCGAGGAATGGATCGATCTCGGCGCGGGGCGAATCGTGGTCAGCACGCTTGCGGCGCAGAACCCGCATCTGGTGAAGGAGATCGCCACCCGCCATCCCGACCAGATCGTGTTGTCGATCGACGTCTGGAAGGGCCATGTGATGACCCACATGTGGAAGGTGCAGGCCTCGCACACGCCGGAAGCCTTCATCGAAGCGTTCAGGGGCACGCCCTTCGCGGCGATCATCGTCACCGACATCGGCTACGACATCCGGGAATCGGACGCAGCCCTCGGCCTCGTCTCGGCCATCGCCGAGCGCACCCAGACTCCGGTGATCGCCAGCGGGATCGTGCGGACGATCGACGACATCTCGCGGCTGAGGCTTCTCGGCGAGGTCTCCGGCGCGATCGTCGGGCGGGCGCTCTACAACCGGACGATCGACCTGAAGGAGGCGCTGGCGGCGGCGCGGCCCGACACCGCGCATATGGCCGAATTCCTCTGACGGTGGGCGGGAGGGCGAGAGCCCGCCTTAGGGTCGGAACGGCCCTTGCCGGTCCGCGTCCGGCCCGTGTATCTAGGGCCGGACGCAGGAGGATCGGGGGACGCGATGAGGCGGGTTGTCATCACCGGGCTGGGTCTTGTCACGCCGCTGGCCTGCGGCGTGGACGAGACCTGGAAGCGGCTGGTTCAGGGGCAATCGGGGGCAGGGCCGATCACCCGGTTCGACACCTCGAACGTGGTCACCACCTATGCCTGCGAGATTCCCTTCGGCGACGGCAAGGACGGCACCTTCAACCCCGACGACTGGATGGAGCCGAAGGACCGCCGCAAGGTGGACGACTTCATCCTTTACGGCATGGCGGCGGCAGACCAGGCGGTGAAGGATGCCGGCTGGGAGGCGCCCTCGGAAGCGGAGCGGCTGCGCACCGGCGTGATGATCGGCTCGGGGATCGGCGGGCTGACCTCGATCGCCGAGACGGCGGTGCTGATCAGGGAGCGGGGGCCTAAGCGGGTGTCGCCGTTCTTCATTCCCGGCGCGCTGATCAACCTGATCTCGGGGCAGGTGTCGATCCGCTATGGCTACAAGGGGCCGAACCATGCGGTCGTCACCGCCTGTTCGACCGGCGCCCATGCCATCGGCGATGCGGCGCGGCTGATCATGTGGGGCGATGCCGACGTGATGGTCGCGGGGGGGGCGGAAAGCCCGATCTCCGAAATCGGCATCGCCGGGTTCAACGCCTGCAAGGCGCTGTCGACCAAGCGGCCGCACGAGCCGGAAAAGGCGAGCCGCCCCTATGACGCGGACCGCGACGGCTTCGTCATGGGCGAGGGCGCGGGCGTCGTGGTGCTGGAGGAATACGAGCATGCCAGGGCACGCGGCGCGAAGATCTATGCCGAGGTTCTGGGCTATGGGCTGTCGGGCGACGCCTATCACATCACCGCACCTTCCGAGGACGGCGACGGCGCCTTCCGCTGCATGACGGCGGCGCTGGCGCGGGCGGGGATCACCCCGGACCGGGTCGACTACATCAACGCCCACGGCACCTCGACGATGGCCGACACGATCGAGCTCGGTGCGGTGGAGCGGCTTCTGGGCAATGCGGCGGCGAAGGCGACGATGTCGTCGACCAAGTCGTCGATCGGGCACCTGCTGGGCGCGGCCGGCGCTGTGGAGGCGATCTTCTGCGTGCTGGCGATCCGCGACCAGGTGGCGCCGCCGACGATCAACCTCGACACCCCGGCGGTGGAGCCGAAGCTCGACCTGGCACCCAACCGGGCGGTGAAGCGGCAGATCGACGTGGCGCTGTCGAACAGCTTCGGCTTCGGCGGCACCAACGCCTCGCTCGTGCTCGGACGGGCCGGCGCCTGATGTGGCGCAACATCGCCTCCAATTTCCTGACCATCGCCATCCTGATCCTGGTGGCGGCGGCGGGCGTTGTCGCCTGGGGGCAGCGGCAGTACGCCACGCCGGGGCCGCTGACCGAGGCGATCTGCTTCAAGGTCGAGCGGGGGGCGAGCTTCCGCGCCGTGGCCGGCACGCTGGCGGAGCGCGGGGCGATCACCTCGCAATACATCTTCCGGGTGGGCGCGGACTATGAGGAGAAGGCCGAGAGCCTCAAGGCGGGGTCGTTCCTGATCCGGCCCAAGGCCTCGATGCGCGAGATCGTGGATTCGATCACCGCAAGCGGCCAGTCGACCTGCGGGACCGAGGTGAACTACCGGATCGGGGTCAACGCATCGGACGTCATCGTCCGCGAGCTTGATCCGGCGACGGATGCCTATGTCGAGGTCGTCAAGTTCGATCCGGCGGCGGGCGAGGCACGGGCGGGCTATGCCGCGCGCACCGAGGATCCCGACGTGCGCTACCGGGTGACGCTGGCCGAGGGGGTGACGAGCTGGCAGGTGGTCGAGGCGCTGAAGCGGGCGGAGTTCCTGTCGGGCGAGCCTGGCGAGGTGCCGGCCGAGGGGCATCTTTCGCCTGACAGCTACGAGGTGGTGCGGGGGGCCGAGCGCGGCGCCCTTCTGGAGGAGATGGGCCGGCGGCAGGAGGCGGTGCTGGCCGAGCTGTGGCCCGCGCGCGCCGAGGGGCTGCCCTATGCGACGCCGGAGGAGGCGCTGATCATGGCCTCGATCGTCGAGAAGGAGACCGGCGTGCCCGAGGAGCGGCCGGTGGTGGCGAGCGTGTTCCTGAACCGGCTGCGGGACGGCATGAAGCTCCAGACCGACCCGACGGTGATCTACGGGCTGACCAAGGGTCAGGGCGTGCTGGGTCGTGGGCTCAGGCAGAGCGAGCTGAGGGGGCGGACGGCCTGGAATACCTATGTGATCGACGGGCTGCCGCCGACGCCGATCGCCAACCCGGGCCGCGACAGCATCTTCGCCGCGCTGCACCCGGAGGCGACGGACTACCTCTATTTCGTGGCGGACGGGTCGGGCGGACATGTGTTCGCCGAGACGCTGGCCGAGCACAACGACAACGTCGCCAAATGGCGGGCGCTCGAGGCCGGGCAGCAGCAGGACGGCAGCGGCGACTGAGGGCCTTGCGGGAAGGGCCGCGCACGCTTCGTTAACCTTCTGAAAACACTATTTTTCTTGACTTTGCGGACGGTCGGGGGTATTCCTGCGGGCAAGCTAGAAGAAGTGCGAGAGCGGCGCGGGGCGGACGACCCCGGGGCCGCTTTTCCATTTCGCTCGTGCGGGCAGGCATGACAGGCGGGCGCAAGCTGAATGATCGTTGAGACACCGGCCGGAGAGCCGATGACGAGGCCCCTCGTGACCGAGGCGATGGGGCTTCTGGACGAAATCGTCGTGGAAATCCACACCGCGATGGACCGGGTGCGGAAAGGCGACCTGAGCGAACTGAAGGACGGGGTGCGGGTCATGCGAGACCTCCGCTCGGCCCTGCAGATCGTGTTCGAGGAAAGGGCGAAAGTTGCGAAACTCAGGGAAGACCGTGACGGAGGCGATGCGGGCGGGCGCGCGTTCGACCTCGACGCCGCCCGCGATGAGATCGGCCGCAGGCTGGCTCGCCTCCGCGACGCCGCAGACGGTTGACGCCTTCCTCGCCGGGCTCACGGACGAGGCGCTGATGGCGCTGCCCTGGCTCTTCGAGTTCTGGGCGCTGCCGCATCAGTTGGCCCCGGAGGGCGCCTGGAAGACCTGGGTGATCATGGGCGGGCGCGGCGCGGGCAAGACCCGCGCCGGCGCCGAATGGGTGCGGGCGCAGGTCGAGGGATCGCGGGCCGGCGATCCGGGACAGGCGCGGCGGGTGGCGCTGGTGGGCGAGACGATCGACCAGGTGCGCGAGGTGATGATTTTCGGCGAGAGCGGCATCCTCGCCTGTTCGCCACCCGACCGGCGCCCGGCCTGGGAGGCGACGCGCAAGCGGCTTGTCTGGCCGAACGGGGCGGTGGCGGAGGTCTATTCCGCCTTCGACCCCGATAGCCTGCGGGGGCCGCAGTTCGACGCGGCCTGGGTCGACGAGCTTGCCAAGTGGAAGAAGGCGAAGGAGACCTGGGACATGCTTCAGTTCGCGCTGAGGCTTGGCGAGCATCCCAGGCAGGTGGTGACGACGACGCCGCGGAATGTCGGCGTGCTGAAGACGATCGTGAAGAACCCCTCGACGGTGCTCACGCAGGCGCCCACGGAAGCGAACCGGGCCTATCTCGCGGCGTCGTTCCTGGAAGAGGTGCGGACGCGCTATGCCGGCACAAGGACGGAACGGGAGGAGCTGGACGGGGTGCTGCTGGAGGAGGCGGAGGGTGCGCTCTGGACCACGGCGCGGCTCGACGCCGGGCGGAAGGCGGCGCCCGGGGGCTTCAGCCGGATCGTCGTGGCGGTCGATCCGCCGGTCACCGGGCACGCGGGATCGGACGAATGCGGGATCGTCGTGGTCGGCGCGCTGACCGAGGGGCCGCCGTCGGACTGGCGCGCCTTCGTGCTGGAGGACGCCACCGTCCGGGGTGCCTCGCCGGCCGACTGGGCGCGGGCGGCGATCGCGGCGATGGACCGGCATGGCGCGGACCGGCTGGTGGCCGAGGTCAACCAGGGCGGTGATCTGGTCGAGACGGTGGTCCGGCAGATCGACCCGATGGTGCCGTTCCGCGCGGTGCGCGCCTCGCGCGGCAAGACCGCGCGGGCCGAGCCGGTGGCGGCGCTTTACGATCAGGGGCGGGTGCATCACGCGGGGAGCTTTCACGCGCTGGAAGACCAGATGTGCCGGATGACTGTCACGGGCTACGAGGGCCAGGGCTCCCCCGACCGGGTGGACGCGCTGGTCTGGGCGCTGACCGACCTGATGGTGGAGCCGGCGGCGCGCTGGCGCCGCCCGCAGGTGCGGAGCCTGTGAGGGCGAGGCGGGGGGCTGTCGGCCCCCCACACCCCCAGAAGGTATTTCGAGCAAGATGAAGGGCAGGCGGACCGCGTCGCGGCGGCGCCGGCGTGCCGAGACAGGAGAGATCGGATGGCATGGAACATCTTCCGGCGCGCCGAGGGCGCGGTGCCGGAGCAGAAGGCCTCGGCCACGGGGCGGGTGATCGCCTGGGGATCGTCGGGCCGCGTCGTCTGGTCGCCCCGCGACACGGCGAGCCTGACGAAGACCGGGTTTTCCGGCAATCCGGTCGGTTTCCGGGCGGTGAAGCTGGTTGCCGAGGCGGCGGCGGCGCTGCCGCTGGTCTGCCAGGACGGGACGCGGCGCTATGATGTGCACCCGGTGATCGAGCTGATGCGCCGGCCCAATCCGGGGCAGGGGCGGGCGGAACTGTTCGAGGCGCTCTATGGCCAGTTGCTGCTGAGCGGCAACGGCTATGTCGAGGCGGTGGGTGGCGCCGGGCTGCCGGCGGAGCTCCATGTGCTCAGGTCCGACCGGATGAGCCTGGTGCCGGGCGCGGATGGCTGGCCCGCCGCCTATGACTATGCGGTGGGCGGGCGCAAGCACCGGTTCGACATGACCGGACCGGTCGATCCGGTCTGCCATATCAAGTCGTTCCATCCGCAGGACGACCATTACGGGCTCAGCCCGATGCAGGCGGCGGCGGTGGCGGTCGACGTGCACAATGCCGCCTCGGCTTGGTCGAAGGCGCTTCTGGACAATGCCGCGCGGCCGTCGGGCGCGATCGTCTACAAGGGCGCGGACGGGCAGGGGCAGTTGTCGACGGACCAGTACGACCGGCTGGTGCACGAGATGGAGATGCATCACCAGGGCGCGCGCAACGCCGGACGGCCGATGCTTCTGGAAGGCGGGCTCGACTGGAAGCCGATGGGGTTCAGTCCCTCGGACATGGAGTTCCAGAAGACCAAGGAGGCGGCGGCGCGGGAGATCGCCACCGCCTTCGGCGTGCCGCCGATGCTGCTGGGCATTCCCGGGGACGCGACCTATGCCAACTACCAGGAGGCGAACCGGGCGTTCTACCGGCTGACGGTCCTGCCGCTGGCGACCCGCGTGACGGCGGCGGTGAGCCACTGGCTGTCGACGCATCTGGGAAGCCAGGTCGAGCTCAGGCCCGACCTTGACCAGGTGCCGGCGCTTGCGGGCGAGCGCGACCAGCAGTGGAAGCGCGTGGGCGAGGCGCTGTTCCTGACCGATGCCGAGAAACGCGCGATCCTCGGGCTGCCGAAGCTTCCGGACGAGGCATGAAGATGGCGGGGTCGCGCTATCTCAAGGAACCCTTCGAGTGCGCGCACGAGCACCGTTTCGAGACCGTGGACCGGATCATGGCGTTGCAGTTCGAGACGGTCGAGAAGCGGCTGGAGCGGATCGAGGCGATGATCGGCGGGGTGGAGAAGCGGTTGTGGATGACGGTCTTCGGGGTGGTCGGCGTGATCCTGAGCCAGGCGGTGCAATCCCTGATCGAGTTCGGGCCGAAGTAGGAAGAGGCACATGAGGACAATCGACTACGGGCTGGAGACCAAGTTCTGCCAGCCGGGTGACGCGATCACGCTGACCGAGGGCTGCCGGATCGAGGGCTATGCCTCTCTCTTCGGGGTGACCGACCAGGGCGGCGACGTGGTGCTGCCGGGAGCCTACGGGCGGTCGCTCAAGCGGCTGAAGGCGGAGGGACGCGCAGTGAGGATGCTGTGGCAGCACGACGCCGGGCAGCCGATCGGCGTCTGGGACGAGATCGCCGAGGACGGTCGGGGGCTGCGCGTGAAGGGTCGCATCCTGACCGAGGTCGAGAAGGGCCGGGAGGCGGCGGCGCTGGTAGCGGCGGGCGCCATCGACGGGCTGTCGATCGGCTACCGCACGGTGACGGCGGAGAAGGATGCGAAGGGGCAGAGGCTTCTTCGCGAGGTGGAGCTTTGGGAGGTGTCGCTTGTCACCTTCCCGATGCTTCCCGAGGCGCGGGTTTCGGCCAAGGGCGATCTGCCCGAGGCGGCGGCCCTGCGCGAGCTGGCGGCGCTGTTCGAGGAGGCGCGCCGGACACTGGCGGGGCGCGCCTAGCGGCCCGCCGACCAACCCCAGACTGAGGTGATGGGTATGAAGACGACCGAGACGAAGGCTCGGGCCGGGGAAGGCGTGTCTGGCGCTCCGGCCGAGGAGATGAAGTCTGCTCTTCAGGGTTTCCTGAGCGAGTTCAAGGGCTTTCAGGACGATATGACATCGAAGCTGCAACAACAGGAAGAGCGACTGACCATGCTGGATCGCAAATCTTTCACCGCCGGTCGTCCGGCGCTGTCCACCGCCGTCGATCTCGACGCGCCGCACAAGAAGGCCTTCGGGGCCTATCTGCGGTCGGGCGACGACGACGGCCTGCGCGGGCTTGTCCTCGAGGGCAAGGCGCTCAACACCCAGGTCAACGCCGAGGGCGGCTTCCTCGTGGACCCGGAAACCTCGGACCGTATCCGCGGCGTCCTGAAGACGACCTCGTCGCTGCGCGCCATCGCCAGCGTGGTGAACGTGGAGGCGACGTCCTTCGACGTGCTGGTGGATCACACCGATCTGGGCTCGGGCTGGGCCACCGAGACGGCGGCGCTGACCGAGACCTCGACCCCGCAGATCGACCGCATCTCGATCCCGCTTCATGAGCTGGCGGCGATGCCGAAGGCGAGCCAGCGGCTTCTGGACGACAGCGCCTTCGACGTGGAGGGGTGGCTCGCCGAGCGCATCGCCGACCGCTTCGCCCGGGCCGAGGCGCAGGCCTTCGTGTCGGGCGACGGCGTGGACAAGCCCAAGGGCTTCCTGTCGCACGGCACCGTTGCCAATGGCGCCTGGGCCTGGGGATCGCTCGGCTATGTGGCGACGGGTGCTGCGGGCGATTTCGCGGCCACCAACGCCTCGGACGCGATCATCGACCTCGTCTATGCGCTGAACGCGGAATACCGCGCCAACGCGACCTTCGTGATGAACTCCAAGACCGCCGGCGCGGTGCGCAAGATGAAAGATGCCGACGGCCGCTTCCTGTGGTCGGACGGGCTGGCCGCGGGCGAGCCCGCCCGCCTCATGGGCTACCCGGTGCTTGTCGCCGAGGACATGCCGGACATCGGCGCCAACGCCCATGCGATCGCCTTCGGCGACTTCCGGTCGGGCTACACGATCGCGGAGCGCCCCGACATGCGGGTGCTGCGCGATCCGTTCTCGGCCAAGCCGCATGTCCTCTTCTACGCCTCCAAGCGGGTGGGCGGCGACGTGAGCGACTTCGCGGCAATCAAGCTCCTGAAATTCGCGGTCTCGTAAGAGACGCGGATCGGTCGGGGCCTTCGGGCCCCGGCCGCCCGGGCGCGGGTCGCCCATACCCCCCGTGTTGTCTAGCTGCTCCCTCCGTCCGAGCAATGCGGGGCGCCGGCCCGCGCCCGAACCCCGAGGGGGGAGGGCGTGACTTTCGGAGAACGAACATGATGCTGAGCGAAGTGACGGCGGTGCCGCTGGCGGCCTTGCCGGTGGCGGAATTCAAGGACCATCTGCGGCTCGGCACCGGCTTTGCCGACGACGGGGCGCAGGATGCGCTGGTCGAGGGCTATCTGCGGGCGGCGATCGCTGCGATCGAGGGACGGATCGGCAAGGCGCTGATCGCGCGGGATTTCCTGCTGGAGCTTCAGGGGTGGCGCTGGCCCGACGCGCAGGCCTTGCCGATGGCGCCGGTGAGCGCGGTGGCCTCGGTCACGGTGAGGGACCGGACGGGCGCGGCGGAGGTGATCGACGCGGGCCGCTACCGGCTGGTGCGGGATGCGCAGCGGCCGAAGATCGTCGCGGCGGGCGCGCTTCTGCCGGGGATTCCGGTCGGCGGCACAGTCGAGGTGGTGTTCACCGCCGGGTTCGGAGCGGCCTGGGCGGATGTGCCGGCCGACCTGGCGCAGTCGCTGTTCCTGCTGGCCGCGCATTACCACGAGTTCCGCCACGAGGGTGGCGCGCCGCAGGCTATGCCCTTCGGCGTCATGGCGCTGATCGAGCGGTGGCGGACGGTGCGGGTGCTGGGCGGAGGTTCGGCATGACCGCGCCGCGACTCAATCGCAGGCTGGTGCTGGAGGAGGCGCAGCGGGTGGCGGACGGGGCGGGCGGACACGGGCTGACCTGGGTTGCGCTCGGCGTGGTCTGGGCGCGGGTCGAGGCTGGCGCCGGGCGCGAGCGGGCGGGCGAGTTCGTCACGCTGTCGTCCGTGCCCTACCGGATCACCGTGCGGGCGGCGCCGCAGGGGGCGCCGTCGCGGCCGAAACCCGAGCAGCGTCTTCGCGACGGCGCACGGGTGTTTCGCATCACCGCCGTCGCCGAGGAGGACGCGGAGGGGCATTACCTGACCTGCTTCGCGCAGGAGGAGGTGCTGGCATGAGTTACGGAGCGGCGGCCGCCCTGCAGGCGGCGATCTATCAGCGGCTGATGGCCGACAGCGCGCTCGACGCGCTGGTCGCAGGCGCGATCTACGATTCGGCGCCGCCGGGGACGGTGACGGGAACCTATGTCTCGATCGGCCCGGAGGACGTGCGGGACGCCTCCGACCAGGTGGGCCGGGGGGCGTTTCACGAATTCGTTGTCTCGGTCGTGACCGATCAGGCGGGCTTCCAGACCGCAAAGGCGGCGGCGGCGGCGGTGTCGGACGCGTTGACCGGGGCGACCTTGGTGCTGGGGCGGGGGCGGCTGGTGGGCCTGTGGTTCCTGAAGGCGCGCGCGCGGCGGGTCGAGAAAGCCGACACGCGGCGGATCGACCTGACCTTCCGGGCTCGGATCGAGGACTGACGGCAACTTACAGCTTTACAATATCGAACATATGCGGGCGCCTGTTCTGCACGGGAGCCCCGTTTCCAGCAGAAATCGGAGAATGGACATGGCTGCGCAGAACGGCAAGGACCTTCTGGTCAAGCTCGACCTGACGGGGGGCGGGCAGTTCACCACGATCGCCGGGCTGAGGGCGACGCGGATCAGCTTCAACGCCGAGACGGTGGATGTGACAAGCCTCGAGAGCCAGGGCGGCTGGCGCGAGCTTCTGGGCGGTGCCGGGGTGCGTTCGGCCAGCGTCTCGGGCTCGGGCGTCTTTGTTGACAGCGCCACCGACGAGCGGGCGCGGGCGATCTTCTTCGCCGGGACGGTGGAGCGGTTCCAGGTGATCATCCCGGATTTCGGCATCGTCGAGGGGCCGTTCCAGATCACTGCGATCGAATACGCCGGCAGCTACAACGGCGAGGCGACCTACGAGCTGTCGCTCGCCTCGGCCGGGGCGTTGAGCTTCACGGCGATCTGATGGCCAACCCCTGGGCGGGAGAGGTCGAGGTCACGCTCGACGGCCGGCGCCACGTGGCGAAGCTGACGCTGGGCGCGCTGGCGGAGCTTGAGGCGGCGCTTGGCACGGGAACGCTGATCGAACTGGTGGAGCGGTTCGAGGCGGGGCGGTTTTCCACCCGCGACGTGCTGATGCTGATCGTCGCGGGCCTGCGCGGCGGCGGCTGGCAGGGGACGGCGGCCGACCTGCTGAAGGTCGAGATCGGCGGCGGGCCGGTGGCGGCGGCGCGGACGGCAGCGGCGCTTCTGGCGCGCGCCTTCACGGTGCCGGACGCAGGATGAGCGGGCTCGACTGGCCGGGGCTGCTGCGGGCGGGGCTGGGGCGGCTTGGGCTGACGCCGGCGGAGTTCTGGCGGCTGACGCCGGCGGAACTTGTGCTGATGCTGGGCGATCCGCAGGCGGTGCCGCCGCTGGACCGGGCCCGGCTTGCGGAACTGGCGCGGGCCTGGCCCGACGGGGTGCCCGAACGGACGAAGGAAGATTGACATGGCAGTGACGGACGGACTGGACGGCGCCGGCGGGATCGAGGGGTTTGCCACGCAGGCGGCGGCGCTCGAGGCCAGCCTTGGCGGGGCTCAGGTGATGGCGGCCGCGTTCGATGCGGAGCTTGGCCGGATGCGGGAAAGCATGACCTTCACCGGCCGCGAGGTGAACACGCTGTCCAAGAGCATCGGCGGCGGGCTCAGGCGCGCCTTCGACGGGTTGGTGTTCGACGGGATGAAGCTGTCTGATGCGCTCAGGCAGGTGGCGCAGTCGATGGCGGCAAGCGTCTACAACGTCGCGATGAAGCCGGTGCAGGAGGCGCTGGGGGGCGCCATCGCGGGCGGCATGAACGGGGTTCTGAGCGGGCTTTTCCCATTCGAGAAGGGAGGGAGTTTTGCCCAGGGCCGGGTGATGCCCTTTGCCCGCGGCGGGGTAGTGTCCTCGCCTACGACCTTCCCGATGCGGAACGGGCGCGGGCTGATGGGCGAGGCAGGGCCAGAGGCGATCATGCCGCTGGCACGCGGTGCGGACGGCCGGCTTGGCGTGCAGACGCAGGGCGGCGGGCGGCCGGTGAGCATCGTGATGAACGTGACGACGCCCGATGTGCAGGGCTTTGCCCGCAGCCAGAGCCAGATTGCCGCGCAGATGGCGCGCGCGCTGGCGCGCGGCGACAGGAACCGCTGAGGAGCGAGACAATGGCATTTCACGAAGTGCGCTTTCCCGCGAACCTGAGTTTCGGTTCGGTCGGGGGCCCCGAGCGGCGCACCGAGGTGGTGGCGCTGACCAACGGGTTCGAGGAGCGCAACACCCCCTGGGCCGAGGCGCGGCGGCGCTATGACGCGGGCGTGGGGCTGAGGAGCCTCGACGACATCGCCGATCTGATCGCCTTCTTCGAGGCGCGGCAGGGCCAGCTTCACGGCTTCCGCTGGAAGGACTGGGCCGACTGCAAGTCTTCGCGGCCTTCGGCACCGGTGGCGTTTGACGACCAGGTCATCGGCGTGGGCGACGGGGTGATGGCGGGCTATCAACTGCTGAAGACCTACGCGTCGGGTGCTGCGTCGCAGGTGCGGGTGATCCGCAAGCCGGTGGCTGGGACGGTGCGCATCGGGCTTCAGGGCGACGAGTTGCAGGAAGGCGTGCACTACACCGTCGACACCGTGACCGGTCTGGTGAGTTTCGCAAGCCCGCCGGCGGTCGGCGAGCGGGTCACCGCCGGGTTCGAGTTCGACGTGCCGGTGCGGTTCGACACCGACCGCATCGAGGTCTCGGTCGCCTCGTTCCAGGCCGGCGACGTGCCACAGGTGCCGGTGGTGGAGGTGCGGCTGTGACGGGCTATCCGCAGGCGCTGAAGGACCATCTGGCCGGCGGGGCGACGACGCTGGCGCGCTGCTTGGCGGTGACGCGGAAGGACGGGATGGTGCTGGGCTTCACCGACCACGACCGTGATCTGGCGTTCGAGGGGATCGTCTTTCGGGCCGGGTCCGGCCTGACGGCGAAGGCGATCCAGCAGTCGACGGGCCTTGCGGTCGACAACAGCGAGGCCTTCGGTGCGCTGAAGTCGGACGCGATCACCGAGGCGGACATTCTCGCCGGGCGTTACGACGGGGCGGAGGTCAGAGGCTGGATCGTCAACTGGGCCGATGTCGGCGTGCGCGCCTTGCAGTTCCGCGGCACGCTGGGCGAGGTCTTGCGCAAGGGCGGTGCGTTCAATGCCGAGCTGCGCGGCCTTGCCGAGGGGCTGAACCAGCCGCAGGGGCTGATCTATCACGCCCGCTGTTCGGCGGTGCTGGGCGACGGGCGCTGCCGGTTCGACCAGAACCGGCCCGGCTATGCCGAAGAGCGGGCGGTCGAAGAGGTCGAGGGTGCGCGGGTGTTCCGCTTTGCGGGGCTTTCCGGCTACGACGACCGCTGGTTCGAGAAGGGCCGGTTCGAGGTGCGGACGGGCCGAGCGGCGGGGCTTGTCGGGGCGATCAAGAACGACCGGTTGCGGGAGGGCGATGTCCATGAGGTGGAGCTGTGGCAGGCGTTGGGCATTGCGCCCGAGCCCGGCGACATGGTGCGGATCGAGGCGGGGTGCGACAAGCGGCCGGACACCTGCCGGCTGAAATTCGCGAACTACGACAATTTCCGAGGCTTTCCGGACATTCCGGGCGAAGACTGGCTGATGTCATACCCGGTGGGGGCAGCGGTCAACGACGGCGGGAGCCGTCGGGGATGAACGCGACCGGAACGAGCACGGCGGGGGAGCGAGCGGTCGAGATCGCGCGGGGATGGATCGGGACGCCCTACCGCCACCAGGCCTCGGCCAGGGGCGCGGGGACGGATTGCCTGGGGCTCCTGCGCGGCGTCTGGCGTGAGCTTTACGGGGCCGAGCCCGAGGCCGTACCGGCCTATACGCTGGACTGGTCCGAGCCCGAGGGGGATGAGCGGCTGTGGCAGGCGGCGCGGCGGCATCTGGTCGAGCGCGAACCGCGGGGCCCGGCGCGGCCGGGCGACGTGATCCTGTTCCGGATGCGGGCGGGTGCGGTTGCCAAGCACCTGGGGCTTGCCGCAGCGAGGGGCGGCAGCCCGACATTCATTCATGCCTATTCCGGGCATTGCGTGGTGGAAAGCGCGTTTTCCGCGCCTTGGGCGCGCCGCGTGGTGGCGCGTTTCGAGTTTCCCTGAAGGAGGGTCGGCATGGCCACCATTCTGCTTTCGGCCGTTGGCGCCTCGATCGGCGCGGGGTTCGGCGGCTCGGTCCTCGGCCTGTCGGGCGCGGTGATCGGACGCGCGGTTGGCGCGACCCTGGGCCGGGTCATCGATCAGCGGCTGATGGGCCAGGGTTCGCAGCCGGTCGAGACCGGGAGGATCGACCGGTTTCGCCTGACGGGTGCTTCGGAAGGGGCGCCCGTGGCCCAGGTCTGGGGGCGGATGCGCGTGTCGGGTCAGGTGATCTGGGCCTCGCGCTTCCTTGAGACGGCGACGACTTCGGGCGGCGGCGGGAAGGGGGCGCCGTCGACGCCGAAGGTGACGGAATATTCCTATACGGTGAGTCTTGCCGTCGCGCTTTGCGAGGGCGAGATCACACGCGTGGGCCGCATCTGGGCCGATGGCGTGGAGATTTCGCGCGACGATGTGACGATGCGCGTCTACCGGGGTTCGGATGATCAGGTACCCGACCCCAAAATGGAGGCGATCGAGGGTGCGGGGCAGGTGCCGGCCTATCGCGGCATCGCTTATGTCGTCTTCGAGGGCCTGCCGCTTGGGCAGTTCGGCAACCGGGTTCCGCAGTTTTCCTTCGAGGTTCTGCGCCCTGCGCAGGGGCCGCAGATCGACGTGGCGGCCGATCTGGTGCGCGGTGTCGGCGGCGTGGCGATGATTCCCGGAACCGGGGAATACACGCTGGCAACCACGCCGGTCCACTACTCGACCGGGCCGGGCGAGAACCGGTCGGCCAACATCCATTCCCCCGCCGGCAAGACAGACTTCGCCGTCTCGCTGGAGACGCTGGCGGAGGAGCTGCCGGGCTGCGGCTCGGTCTCGCTCGTCGTGTCCTGGTTCGCGGACGACCTGCGCTGCGCGGAGTGCCAACTGAAGCCCAAGGTCGAGGACAAGGGTTTCGACGGCGTGGCGATGCCCTGGCGGGCGGGCGGCATTGCGCGGTCTGCGGCCGAGGAGGTGATCCGCGACGCCGGCCGGCCGGTCTATGGCGGCACGCCGGCAGACGGGTCGGTGGTGGAGGCGATCGCGGCCGTGAGGGCCGAGGGCAAGCACGTCGTCTTCTACCCGTTCATCCTGATGGAGCAGATGGCGGGGAACGGTCTGCCCGATCCCTGGACCGGGGCCGCCGGCCAGCCGGTGCTGCCGTGGCGGGGCCGGATCACGCTGTCGGCCGCGCCGGGGCGGGCGGGCACGCCGGACCGGACCGCGGCGGCGGCGGCAGAGGTCGCAGCCTTCTTCGGCACCGCTGCGCCGGGGGATTTCACCGTGAACGGCAAAACCGTGAGCTACACCGGCCCGGCAGAATGGTCCTACCGCCGGTTCATTCTGCACTACGCCCATCTCTGTGCCGCAGCAGGCGGGGTCGATGCCTTCTGCATCGGGTCCGAGATGCGCGGGCTGACGCAGGTCCGCGGGGCGGGGGACGGCTTTCCGGCGGTGGCGGCGCTCAGGGCGCTGGCGGCCGAGGTGCGCGCGATCCTCGGGGCGGGCACGAAGATCGGCTACGCCGCCGACTGGTCGGAATATTTCGGCTACCAGACGCCGGAGGGCGACCTGCGCTATCACCTCGACGCGCTCTGGGCGGACGACGCGATCGACTTCGTCGGCATCGACAACTACATGCCGCTGTCCGACTGGCGTGACGGGCAGGACCATGCGGATGCGCGCTGGGGGTCGATCTACAACCTCGACTACCTGAAAGCGAACGTCGCCGGCGGCGAGGGCTACGACTGGTTCTATTCGAGTGCGTCCCATCGGGACGCGCAGATTCGCACGCCGATCGAGGACGGCGCCTATGGCGAGCCCTGGGTCTGGCGGGTGAAGGACATCCGGTCGTGGTGGGAAAACCCCCATCACGACCGGATCGGTGGCATGAAGGGCGCGCAGAGCCCCTGGGTGCCGCAGTCGAAGCCGGTCTGGTTCACCGAATTCGGCTGCGCGGCGATCGACAAGGGCACCAACGAGCCAAACAAGTTCCTCGACCCGAAGTCGTCGGAATCGGTCCTGCCCAACTATTCGAGCGGGCGGCGCGACGATCTGATCCAGATGCAGTATCTGCGGGCGATGATCGACCAATGGCGCGATCCGGCAAACAACCCGGTTTCGAGCGAATACGGCGGGCCGATGGTGGACATGGACCGCGCCCATGTCTGGGCCTGGGACGCGCGGCCCTTTCCGCAGTTTCCGGCGAATGTCGAGATCTGGGCGGACGGCGACAACTATCCGCGCGGGCACTGGATCACCGGGCGGGTCTCGGCCCAGCCGCTGTCGAGCGTGGTGGCGGAAATCTGCGGGCGGTCGGGGGTTTCGGAGATCGACGTGCGCAGCCTGCACGGCATCGTGCGCGGCTATTCGGTGGGCGACGGGGGGAGCGCCCGCGCGGCGCTTCAACCCCTGATGCTGGCCTATGGGTTCGACGTGGCCGAGCGCGATGGGGTGCTGCGGTTCCGGATGCGCGACGGGCGCGCGCAGGCGACGATCGGGCCGGACCAGCTTGCCGTGGGCGAGGAGACAGACGGTTGGGTCGAGACCGCGCGCGCATCCGTGGCCGAGATCGCCGGGCGGGTGCGGCTGTCCTATGTAGAGGCGGAGGGAGACTACGAGGCGCGCGCGGTTGAGGCGATCTTTCCCGACGAGGAGACCCGCGGAGTGGCGCAGTCGGAACTGTCGCTGGCGCTGACCAGAAGCGAGGGGCAGCGGATCGTCGAGCGCTGGCTGGCCGAGGCGCGGGTGTCGCGCGACGGCGCGCGCTTCGCGCTGCCGCCGTCGCTGGGGCACCTCGGCGCGGGTGATGTGGCGGCGGTCGGCGGCGGGCTCTACCGGATCGACCGGGTGGAGCAGGCGGGCGCCGTGGCGATAGAGGCGGTGCGGGTCGAGCCCGCGGTCTACGATCCATCGGACGAGGCCGAGGAGCGGGTGACGCCGCGCACCTTCGCCGCTCCGGTGCCGGTCTTTCCGCTGTTTCTCGACCTGCCGCTGATGCGCGGGACCGAGGTGCCGCACCAGCCGCATCTGGCGGTGACGGCGACGCCCTGGCCGGGATCGGCGGCGGTGTATTCCGCCGACAGCGACGCGGGCTATGCGCTGAACAAGCTCGTCGCCGCGCGGTCGGTGATCGGGCGGACGCAGACGGCATTGGCGGCTGCGGCGCCCGGCCTATGGGACCGCGGGCCTGCCTTGCGGGTGAAGGTGAGCGGCGCGCTGGTCGCGGTCGGGGCGGAGCAGCTTCTGAACGGCGCCAACCTGATGGCCGTCGGGGACGGCAGTGCGGCAAACTGGGAGCTGTTCCAGTTCGCCGGCGCGGCGCTGGTCGCGCCAGGGGTCTACGACCTGACGCAACGGCTGCGGGGACAGGCGGGAACCGATGCCGTCGCGCCTGCCGGCTGGCCCGCGGGCAGCTACGTCGTGCTGATGAACGGGGCGCCGAAGCAGATCGACCTGGCCGCTTCCGAACGTGACCTTTCGCGGCACTACCGGATCGGCCCGTCGCAGCGGGGCTATGACGATCCGTCCTACCTGCACCGCGTCGAGGCTTTCGCCGGTATCGGGCTTCGTCCGTATTCGCCGGCACATCTGAGGGCGAGACGCAGCGGCGCGGGCGACCTTGATCTGCGATGGATTCGCCGGACGCGGGTTGACGGTGACAACTGGTCCGGCGTCGAGGTGCCGCTTGGCGAGGCCGCAGAGGCCTATGTCCTCCGCGTCATGCAGGGAACCGCGGTGCGGCGCGAGGTCACCGTCGGCCAGCCGTTCTGGACCTATCCCGCCGGGATGCAGGCGGCCGATGCGGTCGCCTTGCCGTTTGAAATCCATGTGGCCCAGCTTTCGGAGAGTTTCGGGCCCGGCCCCTTCAGGAGGATCGCGATCGATGTCTGATACCAATCAGCTCGGCCTGCCGCTTCTGCAACCTTCGCAGGCGCAGAAACATGTGACGGTGAATGCCGCGCTGGCACGGCTCGATGGCCTGGTCAAGCTGACGCTTGTCAGCCGGTCGCAGGCGATGCCGCCGGCGGTCGTCGTGGATGGCGCGTGTCACGGCGTGCCCGTCGGCGCGGTCAACGAATGGGCCGGGCAGGACGGGAAGCTGGCGATCGGCACGAACGGTGGGTGGGATTTCGTTACCCCCCGGCGCGGCTGGCGGGCGATGATCCTGGACGAGGGCGCCGTCGCGATCTTCGATGGCGCCATCTGGCGCGCCGGGATGGCGACGCTTTCGCCCCACAACGCCGGGCTTTCGTGCCATGTGGCAGAACTTGACCACGCGGTGACGGGCGGCCCGGTCTCGACGACGGCGGTGATGATTCCGGCAAACGCGGTGGTCATCGGCGCGACGGCGCGGGTGGTCTCGAGCATCACCGGCACGCTGACGAACTGGTCGCTGGGCAATCCGGGGGCGGTGGGGCGCTACGGCACCGGGCTGGGGAAGAGCGCGGGCTCGTTCGCGCGCGGCGTCCTTGGCCAGCCGACCGCGTTCTATGCGCCCGCTGCCATGCAGCTTGACGCGGTGGGCGGTGTCTTTGCAGGCGGCACGGTGCGGATTGCCGTTCACTACATGGAAGTCGCGGTGCCGGATCTCTAAGGCGATGCGCATGATAACCCACGGCGACGTGACGGCTGCCGCCCGGGCCGTGCGCGGCCTGCCACAGAACGACCAACGGCGGGCGATCCTGTCGCTGCTGGTGAAGGCGGATGCCGCGGACCGCTTTCGAAAGCGGTTCGGGCGGGCTCATCCGACCTGGGGAAACGGCAGTCTCATGGCCGCGGCGCTGGGGGAGCATTCCGGGCGTGACGAGCCCTTCCTTTCCGACCCGGACTACGTGGAAGCGATGGCCGCAGTCCTCGATGCGGTTCTCGACTGGCGGCGGGCCGGGGCGATTGCGCGCTGACCTCTTCTCTTTCGGTTCCCGTCCGCCCACCTATCTGCTAATCAGGAGGTCTGAATCCCGGAGGAGCGCGTCATGGCCGAGCGTAAGCCCAAAGTCGCAGCCATTGATCCCGTGTGGTCGCATATCCGCGAGGAGGCGAAGGCCGCCGTCCGGGACGAGCCGCTGCTGGGCGGCTTCATCCATTCGGGCATCCTGCACCATGCCTCGCTCGAGCGAGCGCTTGCCTATCGCTTCTCGCTCAAGCTGTCCTCGGGGGAGATGAGCGAGCAGATCCTGCGCGAGATCGCCGACGAGGCATACGACAGCGATCCGGAGCTTGGGCAGGCGGCGCGGGCCGACATTGTCGCTGTCTACGACCGCGACCCGGCTGCCCACCGTTTCATGCAGCCTCTGATGTTCTTCAAGGGCTTCCAGGCGATCCAGGCCTACCGGATCGGCCACTGGCTGTGGACCAGCGGACGGCGCGACCTTGCCTATTTCGTGCAGATGCGGGTGAGCGAGGCCTTCGGCGTCGACATCCACCCGAATGCCCGGATGGGCAAGGGGATCATGATCGACCACGCCCATTCCGTCGTCATTGGCGAGACGGCCGTGGTGGGCGACAACGTGTCGATGCTGCATTCGGTGACGCTCGGCGGCACCGGCAAGGAGGATGGCGACCGCCATCCGAAGATCGGCAACGGTGTGCTGATCGGCGCGGGGGCGAAGATCCTCGGCAACATCCACATCGGCGAACGGTCGCGCATCGCGGCCGGGTCGGTGGTGCTGCACGACGTGCCGCGTTGCACGACCGTCGCCGGAGTGCCGGCGAAGGTGGTGGGCGAGGCGGGCTGCGACCAGCCGGCGCTGACAATGGACCAGGTGATCGACGACGGGCTGTGAGGCCGTTCGGCCGGGGGAGCGGTCGGGGCGGGATGCGCCCCGGCCTTCCTGTCGGGCGGGCTCACGCGAGCATCGCCACCGGGTTTTCCAGATAGCCGACGATGGCCTTGAGAAGCTCGGCGCCAAGCGCGCCGTCGATGACCCGGTGATCGACCGACAGCGTCATCGACATCACCGTCGCCACGCCGATCGTGCCGTCGGCCTTCACCACCGGCTTCTTCACCCCGGCGCCGACGGCGAGGATCGCGCCGTGCGGCGGGTTGATGACGGCGTCGAAGTTGTCGATCCCCATCATCCCGAGGTTGGAGACGGCGAAGCTGCCACCCTGGTATTCGTGCGGGGCAAGCTTGCGGCTGCGGGCGCGGGCGGCGAGATCCTTCATCTCGTTCGAGAGCGCCGACAGCGTCTTCTTCTCGGCGTCCTTCAGGACCGGCGTGAAGAGCCCGCCCTCGATCGCCACCGCCACCGCGACGTCTGAGGGCTTCAGCCGGAAAATCCGGTCGCCGGCCCAGACCGCGTTCGCGTCCGGCACGTCCTGAAGCGCCATCGCGCAGGCCTTGATGATGAAGTCGTTGACCGAGAGCTTCACGCCGCGGGTCTCGAGACCCGCGTTCAGCTCGGACCGGAACTTCATCAGCCCGTCGATCTGCACCTCGCGGCGCAGGTAGAAGTGCGGGATCGTCTGCTTGGCCTCGGTCAGCCGCGCGGCGATCGTCTTGCGCATACCGTCTAGCGCGATTTCCTCGTATTCGCGGCTCTCGTAAAGCTTTGCAACCGTGGCGGCCGTGGCGCCGGAGGGCATCGCAGCCGGGGCAGGGGCCGCCGCCGTCGCTGCCGGAGCGGATGCCGGTCTCGCCTGCGGTGCGGCGGCCGCCGCTTCCACATCTGCCTTCACGATCCGGCCATGCGGGCCGGAACCGGTGAGGGCGGCGATGTCGATCCCCTTCTCCTTCGCCAGCCGCCGGGCCAGCGGCGAGGCCATCACCCGCTGGCCGTCCGGGGCCCCGGTCTTCGCCGGGGCGGGGGCGGGGGTGGGCGCCGCTTCCGCCGGGGTGGCCGGGGCTGCGGCTTTTGCCGGGGTTGCGGCGGGCGCCGTCGCTTTCGCGGGTGCCGCAGCGCTTTCACCCTCCTCGACCAGCACCGCGATCGGGGTGTTGACCTTCACGCCGGCGGTCCCCTCGGCCACGAGGATGCGGCCGATGGTGCCCTCGTCCACCGCCTCGAACTCCATCGTCGCCTTGTCGGTCTCGATCTCGGCCAGGATGTCGCCGGACTTGACCGTATCGCCCTCCTTCACCAGCCATTTCGCCAGCGTGCCTTCCTCCATCGTCGGGGAAAGCGCGGGCATCAGGATTTCGGTCGCCATCTTCTCCCCCTCAGCGATAGGTGACTTTTTTCACCGCCGCGACGACCTCGTCCGAGGTCACCAGCGCCAGTTTTTCCAGGTTGGCCGCATAGGGCATCGGCACGTCCTTGCCAGTGCAGTTGATCACCGGCGCGTCAAGCCAGTCGAACGCCTCCTGCATCAGCACCGCCGAGATGTGGTTGCCGATCGAGCAGACCGGCCAGCCTTCCTCGACGGTGACGCAGCGGTTGGTCTTCACCACCGAGCGGATCACCGTGGCGGTATCCATTGGCCTGAGCGTCCTGAGGTCGATGACCTCGGCGCTGATCCCCTCGGCGGCGAGCTTGTCGGCAGCCTCCATCGTGTGGTTCATGCCGATGCCGAAGGAGACGAGGGTCACGTCCGTGCCCTCGCGCCAGATCTTCGCCTTGCCGAAGGGGATGGTGAAATCCTCCATGTCCGGCACCTCGAAGGATCGGCCATACATGATCTCGTTTTCCAGGAAGATCACCGGGTTGGGGTCGCGGATCGCGGTCTTGAGAAGCCCCTTGGCGTCGGCCGCCGACCAGGGCTGCACGACCTTGAGGCCCGGAATCTGCGCATACCACGCCGCATAGTCCTGGCTGTGCTGTGCGGCCACCCGCGCCGCCGCCCCGTTCGGGCCACGGAAGACGATCGGGCAGCCCATCTGGCCCCCCGACATGTAGAGCGTCTTGGCGGCCGAGTTGATGATCTGGTCGATCGCCTGCATGGCGAAGTTGAAGGTCATGAACTCGACGATCGGGTGCAGGCCGCCGAAGGCGGAGCCGACGGCGATGCCGGCGAAGCCGTGTTCGGTGATTGGCGTGTCGATCACCCGCCTCGGCCCGAACTGGTCGAGAAGCCCCTGGCTGATCTTGTAGGCACCCTGATACTCGCCCACCTCCTCGCCGATCAGGTAGACCCGTTCGTCGCGCGCCATCTCCTCGGCCATCGCCTCGCGCAGCGCCTCGCGCACTGTCATGGTCTTCATCGGCGTGCCGGCGGGCCAGTCGGGCGAGGTGTCGGAGGCGGGCGGGGCAGGCGAGATGGCGGGAGAGGCCGCCTGTGCAGGGGCGGGGGCCGGGACGGGGGCTTCGGCCCTTGCCGCCGGCGCTTCGGCCTTCGCCGCGGCGGCTGTCGGGACGGGGGCTGCGGCCTCTGCGCTCTCGCCCTCCTCGACGAGGACGGCGATCGGGGTGTTGACCTTCACTCCCTCGGTCCCCTCGGCCACGAGGATGCGGCCGATGGTGCCCTCGTCCACCGCCTCGAACTCCATCGTTGCCTTGTCGGTCTCGATCTCGGCGAGGATCTGGCCGGCGGAGACGGCGTCGCCCTCCTTCACCAGCCATTTGGCAAGCTTGCCCTCCTCCATCGTGGGCGAAAGCGCGGGCATCAGGATTTCGGTTGCCATGTCTCTTCCCCCTCAGGCGTAGATGTCGGTCCAGAGTTCCGACAGGTCGGGCTCCGGGCTCTCGCGCGAGAATTCGGCCGCCTCGTTGACGATCGCCTTGATCTCGCGGTCGATGGCCTTCAGGTCGTCGTCGGTGGCGTGCTTGCCCTGAAGGATCAGCTCGCGCACATGCTCGATCGCGTCGCGTTCCTCGCGCATCTTCTGCACCTCCTCGCGGGTGCGGTATTTCGCCGGGTCCGACATCGAATGGCCGCGGTAGCGGTAGGTCTTGACCTCGAGGATGTAGGGGCCGTCTCCGGCCCGGCAGTGCGCCACCGCCTTCTCGCCTGCTGCCTTCACCGCCAGCACGTCCATCCCGTCGACGATCTCTCCGCGAATCCCGAACGCCTCGCCCCGGACGTAGAGGTCCGGCGTCGAGGTCGAGCGGCGTTGTGCGGTCCCCATCGCATACTGGTTGTTCTCGATCACGAAGACCACCGGCAGCTTCCACAGCGCCGCCATGTTGAAGGTCTCGTAGACCTGGCCCTGGTTCGCCGCGCCATCGCCGAAATAGGCGAAGGTCACGCGGCCGTTGCCGAGGTAGCGGTCGGCAAAGGCGAGACCGGCGCCAAGCGGCACCTGCGCGCCGACGATGCCGTGGCCGCCGTAGAAATGCCTCTCCTTCGAGAACATGTGCATCGAGCCGCCCTTGCCCTTGGACAGGCCGCCCTCGCGCCCGGTCAGCTCGGCCATCACCCCCTTGGGGTCCATGCCGCAGGCGAGCATGTGGCCGTGGTCGCGGTAGGAGGTGATCCGCTTGTCGCCCTCTTCCGCCGCCGCCTCGAGCCCGACGACGACCGCCTCCTGGCCGATGTAGAGATGGCAGAACCCGCCGATCAGACCCATGCCGTAAAGCTGCCCCGCCTTTTCTTCGAATCGCCGGATCAGCAGCATGTCGCGGTAGTATGCGAGCAGATCATCCTTCGAAGTGTTTGATTTGGCAGTGGTCTTTCGCGCCGCCATTCCTGCGCCCTCCCGGTGGCAAAAGATAGTTCAACGTTAAACTAATAATACAGCCAACGCCCGCACGAAGCGAGAACTATTTGACGCGACGGTATTTTCCTTCCTTCGCGCCATATCCCGAGGGCATCATTGACCAGAACGGCCGGCACGTCATGTCATTTCTGACGAAGGGGCCGAAGGCTCCGGTGCGGAACGGCGCCGGGCGTGCAGGGCCTCAGCGGATCACGATCTCGTCGGTGCGGACAAGGCCGAGCACGTTGCGCGCCCGTTCGTCGAGAAGGTCGAGATCGAGGTAGGTGTCCGACAGCCTGTGCGTCAGGTTCTCCATCCGGGCGACTTCGGCCTTCAGGCGGTCGCGTTCGGCCTGAAGCGTCTCCTTCTCGGCGGTGGCCTGGACCCGGCGGAAGACCCCGAAGTCGCCCTGCACCGCGGCAAAGGTGAAATAGAAGCCGAGGCACAGTGCCCCCGTGCCTGCAAGCACCGCTCCGATCGCCGGCTGTTTCCGGGGTCCGCTCATCCGCTGCCTCATCCATCCGCCTCTTGCCCCGGGCGGGTTTCGGGAAGGATGCCACAACGTTTTCGCGAAGGGAATCCCCTTCGCGAGAAAAGCGCGTGGTCGCTACACCTTAGCCCGCAACCGAGGCGTCGTGGATCGACTGGATCGTGGCGTCGAGAACGCGGTTGAACTCCGCATCCGACTGCCGGGCCGAAAGCCCCTCGGTCAGCGCGCGCGAGAAACTGGCGATGACGCCGGTGTTTTTCGCCAGGATGGCGTTGGCCTCGTCGCGCGTGTAGCCGCCCGACAGCGCCACCACGCGCATCACCTTCGGATGATCCACAAGCGGCCGGTAGAGGTTGGCCTTCGTCGGCAACGTCAGCTTCAGCATCACCTCGGTGCCCTCGGGGAGCGTGTCGAGCGCCTTGAGGATCTCGGCCAGAAGCAGATCTTCCGCCGCGGCCTTGTCGGGGATCGAGATCGTGACCTCCGGCTCGATGATCGGCACCAGCCCGTGCGCCAGCACCTGGCGGGCGACGTCGAACTGCTGGGCGACATTGGCGGCGATGCCCGCCGGATTCGCCGCGTCGATGACCGAGCGCTCCTTGGTGCCGAAAATCCCCTTCGTCACCGCGCGTTTCAACAGGTCGTCGAGCTTCGGCATCGGCTTCATCAGCCGCACGCCGTCCTTTTCCTCCTCGAGCCCCTTGTCGATCTTGAGGAACGGCACCACGCCGCGGTCCTGCCACAGGAACTCGGCCGCGGGCCTGCCGGCGATTTCGCCGTCCATCGTCCGCTCGAACAGGATCGCGCCGATCACCCGGCTTCCGTCGAAGGCCGGCGAGGTGGCGATGCGCGACCGCATCGCGTGGATCAGCGCGAACATCTCGTCATCGGTCTTCCAGGCGTCGGCCTCGATGCCGTAGAGCTTCAGCGCCTTGGGGGTGGAGCCGCCGCTCTGGTCCAGGGCGGCGATGAAGCCGTTGCCCTTGCGCATCCGATCCGCCTGCTTCCGCCGTGACATGGTGACCTCCGTTCCAATCGCCCTCAGGGGGCAGCGCCCCTTGCCCCGCTTCTAGGCGAGTGGGGGCGCCCATGCAAACGTGGTGTCGCTAACGCGCGTCTTCCCACGGGTCGCCGGAAACAATCCGCCGGAACCGGTGGGGAAGGGGCACGCTATCTCAGGAAGATCGCCGCGATCCGCGCCACAAGCGCCCGCGGCGCGAACCGCGGCCCGACCGAGAAGAGCCAGTTGAGCGGCCCGGTCACCTTCAGCCCCCGGCCCCTCAGCATCGCCCGCCATCCCGCCCGCGCCACCCGCGGCGCCGAGGCCGGGGGCAGGGCGGTGAGAAGCCGGACCCCCTCCATCCCAGCGCCGCGGGCGAACGCCGTCCGCGTCGCCCCGGGACAGAGCGTCGTGACCGTCACCGGCGTGCCGCGCAACTCCTCCGCCACCGCCTCGCCCAGGGACAGCACATAGGCCTTGGTGGCGTGATAGACCGCCATGTTGGGCCCTGGCATGAACCCGGCAGTGGAACCGATGTTGAGGATGCGCCCGCCGCCCTGCTGGAGCATGTGCGCGACGGCCCGCTTGGTCAGCATCGTCAGCGCCACCACGTTGACCATGACCGAGGCCATCTCGCGCTCGAACTCCGGGTCGGCAAAGGGGCCGGTCCGGCCGAGGCCGGCGTTGTTCACCACGATCTCGACATGCCGCCTGAGCGCGATCTTGCGCCAGAGCGTCTCGACCGCCTCAGGGTCGGAAAGGTCGACGGGCCAGACCTCGACGGCGACCCTGTGCCTGGCGCGAAGCTCCTCGGCCAGACGCTCCATCTTCGCGCCCTGCCGGGCGACGAGGATCAGGTCGCGCCCCTCCGCCGCCGCCAGCCGGGCGAACTCCACGCCGAGCCCTTCCGAGGCGCCGGTGATCAGCGTCCATTTCGCGGCCATGCCATCCCTCCCGCTTCGCCGGACGGAAAACTAGACCGTCCGGTTCACTGGGTGAAGCGGGAAGATGGCAGCAGCGTGGCCGGCTCAGGCCTCCAGCGCGGCGACGCCCGGCAGGACCTTGCCCTCCATCCACTCCAGGAACGCGCCGCCCGCGGTCGAGATGTAGCTGAAGTCGTCCGCCACCCCCGCCCGGTTCAGCGCGGCAACGGTGTCGCCGCCGCCCGCGACCGAAACCAGCCGGCCGCCGCGGGTGAGGTCGGCGGCCTTCTTCGCCGCGGCGTTGGTGGCCGCATCGAAGGGCGGGATCTCGAAGGCGCCCAGGGGGCCGTTCCAGATCAGTGTCCGGCAACGGGTGAAGACCTCGATGATGGCGTCCACCGTCGCGGGCCCGGCGTCGAGGATCATCGCGTCCGCCGGGCAGGCGTCGGCGGCAACCGTCTCGTACGCGGCGCCGGCCTTGAACTCGCGCGCCACCACCACGTCGACCGGAAGATGGATCGAACAGCCGCGATCCTTCGCCTTGCCGAGGATCGCCCGCGCCGTCTCCGCCATGTCGCGCTCGGCCAGCGACGTGCCCACTTCGGCCCCCTGGGCGACGAGGAAGGTATTGGCCATGCCGCCGCCGATCACCAGGTGATCGACCTTCTCGACGAGATTGCCGAGAAGGTCGAGCTTGGTCGACACCTTTGCCCCGCCAACGACCGCGACCACCGGGCGCTCGGGCTCGCCCAGCGCGGCGTTCAGCGCCTTGAGTTCCGCCGCCATCAGCCGCCCGGCACAGGACGGCATCAGATGCGCGATGGCCTCGGTCGAGGCATGGGCCCGGTGCGCGGCCGAAAAGGCATCGTTGACGTAGACCTGGCCAAGGGCGGCAAGCGCGGCCGCCATCGCCGGGTCGTTCTTCTCCTCGCCGGCGTGGAACCGGGTGTTCTCCAGCAGCACCACGTCGCCGGGCTGCATCGCGGCCACCGCCTTCTTCGCCGGCGCCCCGATGCAGTCCTCGGCAAAGGCGACGCTCTGCCCCAGCGCCGCCTCGAGCGCCGGCAGCGTCACCCTGAGGCTCATCTCGGGCACCACCTGCCCCTTGGGCCGGCCGAAATGCGCCAGGAGCACCGGCCGCCCGCCCTTTGCCTGGATGTCCTTGACAGTCGGCACGATCTTCTCGATGCGCGTCGCGTCGGTGACATGGCCGGCCTCGACCGGAACGTTGATGTCGACGCGGACCAGAACCGTCTTGTCCGCCATCTCGATGTCGTCGATCGTCTTCCAGCGCATGGCGCGAATCCTTCCGTCCCGGCAATTTTCCGCAAATCTAGCGGCCCCGGCCGGCCAATCCTAGGGATAGGCCCGCCCGCGGCGTCGCTTTGCCCTTTTCATGCCGCTGTCGCGTGTTTAGGTTCGCCGCGATATGAAGGAGGCCCGAATGGCAGAGATCAACGACCCCGAGAACACCATCATCATGACGTTGAAGGACGGCGAGGTGGTGATCGAGCTTCTGCCCGAGGTGGCGCCCAGGCACTCCGAACGGATGAAGGTGCTTGCCCGCGCGGGCAAGTACGACAACGTGGCCTTTCACCGCGTGATCGACGGCTTCATGGCCCAGACCGGCGATGTCGAGAACGCCAACATGGATTCGCCCGACTACAATCCCCGCCGCGCCGGCACCGGCGGGTCGGACCTGCCCGACCTCCCGGCGGAATTCTCGCGCCTGCCGCACGACCGAGGCACGCTCGGCGCCGCGCGGTCGCAGAACCCGAACTCGGCCAACAGCCAGTTCTTCATCAACTTCAAGGACAACCATTTCCTGAACGGCCAGTATACCGTCTACGGCCGGGTGATCGCGGGGATGGAGCATGTCGACCGTATCCAGCGCGGCGAGCCGCCGGCGGAGCCCGACCGGATGATCTCGGTGAGGGTCGCGGCCGATGTCTGACACCCGCGTCTTCGTCGGCTCGATGGCCGCCGGGCTGGCCGCTCTTGGCGCCGCCGCCTTCCTCTATACCAGCAGCAACCGGGCGATGGCCGCCGAGGACGGGCCGGGCCCGAACCTGGTGATCCAGGTCGCCGGCGAGGCGGCGAACGGCACCGTGGTGATCGACCTTCTGCCCGACATCGCGCCGAAGCATGTCGCCCAGATCGCCGAGCTTGCCCGGACGCACGCCTATGACAACGTGGTGTTCCATCGCGTCATCGAGGGGTTCATGGCCCAGACCGGCGACGTGAAATACGGCAAATGGGGGGACGATCTGTCGATGGCCGGCACCGGCAAGTCCGACCTGCCGAACATCCCGGCGGAGTTCTCCGACCGTTCGTTCCAGCGCGGCGTCGTCGGCATGGCGCGCTCGGCCAACCCCAACAGCGCCAACTCGCAGTTCTTCATCATGTATGCGCCGGGCGAGTTCCTGAACGGCGAATACACCGTCGTCGGCCATGTCATCTCCGGCATGGAGGTGGTGGACGCGATCAAGAAGGGCGACCCCGACCTGAACGGCGCGGTGGTCGAGAACCCCGACCGCATGGTGAACGTGACGATCGAGGAATAGCCCGCGCTTCGTCAGCGTGTCGTGACGGGCGGCCCCGGGGGCCGCCCGTTCCGCTTTCCGGGGGGCGGCGCCGGCCGCTGCGCTCAGCCGCCGCGCAGCCTCCGCAGCGCGGCGACGACGCGATCGGTCATGGCGGCGCAGCGCGCGCCGTCGAAGGGAAAGATCGCCTCGAACCCGCCGTGCACCCGCCGTTCCAGCGCCGCACGCAGACGGCGGCGCGCCCGGAACACCCGCGTCCGCACCGTGACGGGGTTCATCGACAGGTCGCGCGCGATCGCAAGCACGCTCATGCCTTCGACCGCGTGCAAGAGGAAAGGCAACCGCAGGTCCGGCGGCAGTTCGGCGACGGCCTGCTCCAGCAGCGCCCGGACCTGGGTCCTCCCGAGGGCGGCATCGGGCGCTTCCGGCCGGTGACCCGGAAAGGCGAGGATCTGCGGCGTGTCGGTCTCGGTCACGGTGTCATAGTCCTGCTGAGGGCTCCGCCCGCGCCTGCGCATCAGGGCGGTGTTGATCGCGATGCGCGTGGCCCAGGTGGCAAACGTGGCCGCGCCGCCGAATCCTTCCAGATGCGTGAAGGCCTTCATGTAGGTTTCCTGCACGATCTCTTCCGCCTCGGCGTCGCTTTCCGCGATGCCGCGGGCGATCCTGAACAGTCGCGGGTTCAGGCGCCGGATCAGTTCGCGCACTGCGGCCTCGTGTCCCGCCCGCGCAGCGGCGACGAGATCGGCCTCCGGCGTTGCCGCATGGGCGCCAGGAACGCCCTGTGGTCGTGGCTGCGCGGTCATTCTTCCGGCTCCGTCACGACCCGGCCGGCGGCAAGAATCTCGTCGACCGGGGGCAGGGACGAAAGCGCTTCAGGCTCCAGGTCGGTAGTGTCATCGCTCGGGCCCTCCCAGCCCGGATCGGCCGGAACCCCGACGACGACACGCCCGGTCATTCCGGCCATTTCGTGCGGCAGGCAATAGTAGTCATAGACACCCGGCACGATCAGCGTGACCTCGAAGCTGTCGTCGGGCAACAGGTAATCGCTGTCCCAGGGCTGCGCCGCCTTCGGGATGCGCCGCTTCCGGTCAAAGAGGGCGGGATGGTAGGCTGTGGAAGTATGGCTGTTCCCCTTGTCGCGGTTGACGAAGCGAAGGGTGCTGCCCGCCGGCACCGCGAGGCCGCGCGGCGAGAACCAGACGCGCTCCCCCCGCGCGCTTCCCCGCATCTCGATGACCTCGACGGGGGCCGCCACGAGACGCGCGGGCATCGTGAGGGTGGCGAGTGCGCCACCCCCGAGGGTCAGGACCAGGCGACGCGACAGGGTCATTTCGCAAGCCGCGCCTTGGCGTCGGGGTCGTGATAGAGCACGACATGGGCGTGCGGCTTGTCGACGCCGGGATGGCCGGCGTTGTAGTAGATGTCGACCCCGGTGACGGTGGGCGAGCCCACGGCGAGATCGTTGAATGCCGTCCCCTTCTGGAGGTCTTCCAGCGGCGTCATGTAGACCGTCGCCGAAAGCCTGCCGTCGTGGTCATAGGCAAGGAACGGGCCTGCGGGCAGTTTCGCGGGGTCCACGAACAGCGTGCCGAGGCCGGGGATGAAGGCCGGCAGCGGCAAGGCATCGCTGACCTGAACATAGGGCTCGCCCGGGGGCGATTGCTCCGGCGACTTCTGGTCCTGGGCCATCGAGGCGCCCGCGAAGGCGATCAGAAGCGCGGCTGCCGGCAACAGGGGTCTGGTCATGTCTTTTCCTTTCGTGATCCGGTCGGCGCCCGTCGGGGGCACCTGACCTTTGGATGCGACGAAACGGAAAATGTTCCCGCGACAGGAGGGTTTTCTTTGCCGGTTCGACGGCACGCGCTCCGCGCGCCACAGGTCCGGCTCAGGGGCAGGCCAGCGGGCCCGATCAGGTCCGTCCCGGCCGTCCTGGCGACGCACTGCCCCGAAGCCTCAGCCCAGCAGCACCAGCGCGTGGCGCTTCCTGCCGGCGGTCAGCTTCACCGGGTCGACCAGCTCGCCAGCGCCGAAGATCAGACCCGCATCGGTGACGAGATCGTCGTTCACCCGCGCGCCGCCTTCGGCGATCAGCCGCTTGGCATCCTTGCCCGACTTCGCCAGCCCCGAGCGGACGAAGAGCTGGGCCACGCTGATCCCGTCCGCGACCTCTGCCGGCGACAGCGTCAGCGTCGGCAGGTCGTCGCCGACGCCGCCCCGCTCGAACACCTCGCGCGCGGTCGCCTCGGCCGCGAGTGCCGCATCCTCGCCGTGCAGAAGCGCGGTCGCGAGGTTCGCCAGCGTGATCTTCGCCGCGTTGATCTCGGCGCCGCCCAGCGCGCCCAGCCGGTCGCATTCCGCCACCGGCAGCTCGGTGAAGATCTTCAGGAAACGGCCGACATCGGCGTCGGTGGTGTTGCGCCAGAATTGCCAGAATTCGTAGGGCGACAACATGTCCGCGCGCAGCCAAACCGCCCCCGCGGCGGACTTGCCCATCTTGCGCCCGTCACTCGTCGTCAGGAGCGGCGTCGTCAGCCCGAAGATCTCGCGGTCGAGCACCCGGCGGGTCAGGTCGATGCCGTTGACGATGTTGCCCCACTGGTCCGACCCCCCCATCTGCAACCGGCAGCCATAGCGGCGGTTCAGCTCCAGGAAGTCGTAGGCCTGCAGGATCATGTAGTTGAATTCGAGGAAGCTCAGGCTTTGCTCGCGGTCGAGCCGCGATTTCACGCTCTCGAACGACAGCATCCGGTTGACGGAGAAGTGCCGGCCGATGTCGCGCAGGAAGTCGAGGTAGTTGAGCCGGTCCAGCCATTCGGCGTTGTTCAGCATCAGGGCATCGGTCGCGCCGTCGCCGTAGCTCAGGTAGCGGGCGAAGACCTCCTTCATGCCGGCGATGTTGGCGTCGATCTGCGCCGGCGTCAGCAGCGGCCGCTCCTCGGCGCGGAACGAGGGATCGCCCACCTTGGTGGTGCCGCCACCCATCAGCGTGATCGGCCGGTGGCCGGTCTTCTGGAGCCAGCGCAGCACCATGATGTTCATCAGATGGCCGACATGCAGCGAGGCGGCGGTTGCGTCATAGCCGATGTAGGCCGCCACCACGCCCTTCGCCAGGACCTCGTCCAGCCCTTGCAGGTCGGTGCAGTCGGCGAGGAAGCCGCGCTCGATCATCACGCGCAGGAAGTCGGATTTCGGATGGTAGGTCATTGCCGGATCGTCCATTCTGCGTTTGAAGGCCCGTATATCGGTGCGGGGCGCCAAGGGAAAGGGCCAAGGGGGGCGGGATGGTGAAGGCGGGGCCGGTCTGGGCGCTCGGCACGATGTCGGGAACGTCGCTCGACGGCGTCGATGCAGCACTCCTGCACACCGACGGCGAGCGCATCCTTGCCTTCGGCGACAGCGCCTATCGCCCCTATTCGACGGCCGAGCGGGAGACGATCCGCGCGGCGCTCGGCCGCTGGCCGGGCGAGCCGGGCGTGGCCGAGGCGGCCGAGGTGGTGGAGACGGCGCATGCCGCGGTGATGGCGCCGCTCGCCACCGGGGCGGAGATCGCCGGCTTCCACGGCCAGACGCTGGCCCATGATCCGGCGGGCGGGCGCACCCACCAGGCCGGCGACGGGCAGGTGCTGGCCGAGGTCCTCGGCCTGCCGGTGGTCTGGGACTTCCGCTCGGCCGACATGCGGCTCGGCGGGCAGGGGGCGCCGCTCGCCCCCTTCTTCCACTTCGCCTGCGCCCGCTGGATCGGGGCCGAGGCGCCGGTGGCCTTCCTCAACCTCGGCGGCGTCGGCAACCTGACCTGGGCAGACCCGCGCGCCCCCGCGCCCGAGGCGCCCGGCGCCTGCTTCGCCTTCGATACCGGGCCCGCGAACGCACCGGTGAACGACCTGATGCAGATGCGCCGCGGCCTCGACCGCGACGAGGGCGGCGCGCTCGCGGCCGGGGGCGACCCCGACGAGGGCGTCATCGCCCGCTTCCTGCGCCATCCGTATTTCTTCCGGATGCCGCCCAAATCGCTCGACCGCAACGATTTTGCCACGCTCCTCGATGCGGTGGCGGGCCTTTCGGATGCAAATGCGGCGGCGACTCTGACCGCCGCCGCCGCCGCCGCCGTGGCGAAGGGGGCGGAGCATTTCCCCGCACCCGTCTCGCGCCTTCTGGTGACCGGAGGCGGGCGGCACAACGCCACCCTGATGGCGATGATCGCGGCGCTTCTCGACTGCCCGGTGGAGCCGGTGGAGGCGGCCGGCCTTGACGGCGACATGCTCGAGGCGCAGGCCTTCGCCCATCTGGCAGTGCGCGTCGCCCGCGGCCTACCGACCTCCTGCCCCGGCACCACCGGCGTCGCCGCCGCGGTGGGCGGCGGCAAGATCAGCCGGCCGAGGCGGCGCTAGGGGGAAACTGCGCGGTTCGCGCGTTTCGCCTGCCGGATCATCGCGAAGGTGTAAAGCACAAGCGCCGCCCAGATCAGCGGGAAGGCGATCGCCTGGGCCCTGCCGAACGGCTCGCCGAAGATGAAGACCGCGATCAGGAAGATCATCGTCGGCGCGATGTACTGCATGATCGCGATGGTCGAAAGCGTCAGCCGCTTGGCCGCGTTGGCATAGAGGATCAGCGGCACCGCGGTGACGGCGCCGCAGCCCAGCAGCATCGCGGTGTCGAAGGGA
>JAUQYB010000087.1 GCA_030837825.1 Albidovulum sp. | reverse complement strand
CGGCGCGATGTACTGCATGATCGCGATGGTCGAAAGCGTCAGCCGCTTGGCCGCGTTGGCATAGAGGATCAGCGGCACCGCGGTGACGGCGCCGCAGCCCAGCAGCATCGCGGTGTCGAAGGGAACGCCTTGCAGGAAATGACTTTGCCCGATGAGCGCCTGCCGGATCATATAGCCAAGCGCGAACGGCGCCAGCATCAGGATTTCCAGCATGAAGCCCTGATTGGGGCCGATCGGCAGCGACCTCTTGAAGAAGGCGTAGATCCCCCAGGTCAGCGGCAGGCTGAGCGCCACGACCGGAACGCGGCCGACCTCCCAGGTCAGGATCGCCACGGCGACGCAGGCAAGGCCGATCGCCAGCCATTGCGCCGGCAGAAGCCGTTCGTGGAGCAGCACGCGGCCGAGGAAGATCGAGAACAGCGGGTTGATATAATAGCCGAGGGCGGCGTCGAGCGCATGGCCGGACCCGATCGCCCAGACGTAGATGCCCCAGTTCAACGACACGATGGCGGCGGTCAGCGCGCCCATGCCGAGCATCTTCGGCGTGCGCAACGCGCGGGCGAGATCGGCGGTGCGGCCCGTCGCCACCAGAACCGCGCCGGCGACCGGCACCGACCAGAGGATCCGGTGCGCGACGACCTCGGCGGGCGCAATATGGGCGAGGGCCTTCATGTAGAAGGGCAGGAAGCCCCAGAACACATAGGTCGCGAGCGCGAGGAAAAAGCCCGGAAGACTGTCTCCGTCCTGGCGGCGGGGCTGGGTGGTTTCGGTCATGCGGCGCTCCTCGGGCGCCCCGTGCCTAGCGCAAAGCCCGGCCGGAGGCCACCGCGGCGTTTGTGTCGGGCACAATCGCTGCGGGCGCCTGCGGATGATCGGGCCGGGCGCCGTTCTCCGCCCGGCGTCACCGGGGCAGCCGTTGGCCAGGCTTCGATCCGATGCTAGACTTGCCTGTCCGGCCGTCATATGACGTGGCCTTGGTAGCGCTAACAACGGAGCCGCCTGCATGGTGTCCAGGGTCATTCCGGTCGAGCCCTTCGACCTGGTCGTCTTCGGCGGCACCGGTGATCTGGCGCGCCGCAAGATCCTGCCCGGGCTCTACCGGCGCTATGTCGCCGGCCAGATTCCCGATACGTCCCGGATCATCGGCGCGGCGCGCAGCGACATGGACGACGGGGCCTTCCGCGCCTTCGTCGCCGCGGCGCTCGGTGAATTCCTGCCCGCTGCGAAACGCGAGGGCGACACCGTGGCGAGGTTCCTCGCCCATCTTCACTATGTGCCCGTCGACGCGAAGGGCGAGGGCGGCTGGGTCGAACTCGCGCGCCTGGTGCGCCACGATGTCGTGCAGGCCTTCTACTTCTCGGTCTCTCCCGCCCTTTTCGGCGACCTTGCCGAGCGGCTCCACCGTTTCGGCATCGCGGCACAGCACGCGCGCATCGTGGTCGAAAAGCCGTTCGGGCGCGATCTCGACAGCGCGCGCGCGCTGAACGCGACGCTGGCCGAGCATTTCGACGAGGGCCAGATCTACCGAATCGACCACTACCTCGGCAAGGAGACGGTGCAGAACCTGATGGCGGTCCGCTTCGCCAACATCCTGTTCGAGCCCTTGTGGAACGCCCGCCATGTCGACCATGTCCAGATCACCGTGGCCGAGACGGTGGGCGTCGGCGGGCGCGGCGCCTACTACGACAAGTCGGGCGCGATGCGGGACATGGTGCAGAACCACCTGATGCAGCTTCTCTGCCTGATCGCGATGGAGCCGCCCTACCGCTTCGACCCCGACGCCGTGCGCGACGAGAAGCTCAAGGTCATCCACGCGTTGCAACCCGTGCGCCCCGAGGACATCGTGCGTGGCCAGTATCGCGGCGGCGCGAGGGGGGCCGAGCCGGCCTATGTGGAGGATGCCGAAAACCCCGCCTCGCGCACCGAAAGCTACATCGCCCTGAAGGTGGAGATCGCCAACTGGCGCTGGAAGGGCACGCCCTTCTACCTGCGCACCGGCAAGAAGCTCCGCGCCCGCGCCTCGGAAATCGCCGTGGTCTTCAAGGAGGTGCCGCATTCGATCTTCGGCGAGGAGGAAGGCTGGCGCGAGAACGTGCTGTCGATCCGGCTCCAGCCGAACGAGGGGATGACGCTCAGCGTGATGATCAAGGAGCCGGGACCGGGCGGCATGCGGCTGACCGAGGTGCCCTTGGACATGTCCTTCGCCGAGGCTTTGGGCGACGACGGGGCCGACATCCCCGACGCCTACGAGCGGCTGATCATGGACGTGATCCGCGGCAACCAGACGCTCTTCATGCGCGGCGACGAGGTGGAGGCCGCCTGGGCCTGGACCGACCCGGTCATCGCCGGATGGGAGGCGCGCGGCGACCGGCCGAAGGGCTACGATCCGGGCTCCTCGGGGCCGGAGGATGCGCTGATGCTCCTGCACCGCGACGGCCGGCGCTGGCGGGAGATCCGGGAATGAGCGCCGGTCGGGCATCCCGCATCGCCCGGGGGAGGTGACAAATGGAACTCGTCGAGTATCCCGACCGCGAACTGATGATGATCTCGCTCGCAGACCGGCTGGGAAGCGAGCTTGCGACGGCGCTCCGCGGCAAGGAGCGGGTAAGCTTCTGCGTGCCCGGCGGCACCACCCCGGGGCCGGTCTTCGACACGCTCTCGGGCATCGGCATCGACTGGGCCCGCGTGACGGTGTTCCCGAGCGACGAACGCTGGGTGCCGGAAACCCATGATCGCTCGAACGCAAGGCTCGTGCGGCGACGGCTTCTGACCGGGCGCGCGGCCGCCGCATCCTTCGTGCCGTTCTATGCCGGCACGCCCGAGCCCGAAGCGGCAATCGAGGCGCTGGCCGAGGCGCTGTCGCCGCATCTGCCGATCGACGTGCTGCTGCTCGGGATGGGGGCCGACATGCACATCGCCTCACTCTTCCCCGGCGCCGACCGGCTGGCCGAGGCGCTGGCACCCGACGCGCCGGTCCTGATGGCGCTCAGGGCCCCCGGCGCGGGCGAACCCCGAGTGTCGCTGACGGCGCGTGTCCTGGCCGACGCGATGACCTGCCACATCCTGATCACCGGGCAGGACAAGCGCGCCGCCCTCGACCGTGCCCAGGGGCTTTCGCCCGAGGAGGCGCCGGTCAAGGCGGTGCTGGCCAATGCGACCGTCCACTGGGCGGAATGAACCGGACAACGGGGAAGACGACATGAGCCTCTGGGACGACCTGCGCTTTCACCACGCCGCCCATGCGGGCCGGCCGATCCTGTCGCTGTTCGAGGGGACGGACCGCGCGCGGCACTTCTCGATCCGCGAGGGAGGGCTTCTCTTCGACTATTCCAAGACCTCAATCGATGCCCGTGCGCGCGGCCTGCTGATCCGGCTGGCCGAGGCCGCGGGCGTCGCCCAGCGCCGCGAGGCGATGTTTTCGGGCGCGAAGATCAACGAGACCGAGGGCCGCGCCGTCCTGCACACCGCGCTGAGAAACCTCGACGGCTCGGTCAGCGTCGACGGCCGCGACGTGATGCCCGAGGTCCGCGCGACCCATGCCCGCTGCGAGGCCTTCGCGCGCGACATCCGCGACGGGCGCTTCACGGGGCAGGGCGGGCGGATCACCGATGTCGTCAACATCGGCATCGGCGGGTCCGACCTCGGCCCGGCGATGGCGGCCATCGCGCTGACGCCCTATGCCGACGGCCCGCGCGCGCATTTCGTCTCCAACGTCGACGGCGCGCATGTCCATGACGTGCTGGCGGGCCTGAACCCCGAAACCACGCTGGTCATCGTCGCCTCCAAGACCTTCACCACCATCGAGACCATGACCAATGCGGCCGCCGCCCGGGCCTGGATGGCGGCCGGGGTCGCCGATCCGGCGGCGCAGTTCGCCGCCGTCTCGACCGCGCTCGACCGGACCGCGGCCTTCGGCATCCCGCCCGGCCGGGTCTTCGGGTTCGAGGACTGGGTGGGCGGGCGCTATTCGGTCTGGGGGCCGATCGGGCTTTCGCTGATGATCGCCATCGGGCCCGAGGATTTCGCCGGTTTCCTCAGGGGCGGCGCGGCGATGGATGCGCATTTCCGCGACGCGCCCTTTGCCGAGAACATGGCGGTCATGCTCGCGCTCACCGGCATCTGGCACAACCAGATCTGCGGCCACGCCACCCGGGCGGTCCTGCCCTATGAGCAGCGCCTCGCGCGGCTTCCCGCCTACCTCCAGCAGCTCGAGATGGAATCGAACGGCAAGCGCGTGGCGATGGACGGCGGCGAGCTTGCCGTCCAGTCCGGCCCGGTGGTCTGGGGCGAGCCCGGCACCAACGGCCAGCACGCCTTCTACCAGCTCATCCACCAGGGCACGCGGGTGATTCCGTGCGAATTCCTCGTCGGCCGCGAGGGACACGAGCCCGAACTCGCCCACCAGCACCGGCTTCTGGTGGCCAATTGCCTGGCCCAGTCCGAGGCGCTGCTGCGCGGCCGCTCGCTCGACGCGGCGCGATCGATCATGGCGAAGAAGGGACTGTCGGGCGCTGACCTCGACCGTCAGGCCCGCCACCGCGTCTTCCCCGGCAACCGCCCCTCCACGACGCTGGCCTACGGCAGGCTCACGCCTTTCGTCCTCGGCCAGATCATCGCGCTTTACGAACACCGGGTGTTCGTGGAGGGCGTGATTCTCGGGGTCAACTCCTTCGACCAGTGGGGGGTGGAGCTTGGCAAGGAACTCGCGCTCGCGCTGGAGCCGATCCTTGCGGGTCGCGAGACGTCCGAGGGCAAGGACGGATCGACCTGCCAGCTTGTCGAATATCTCGCCTGAGCGGGTTCAGGCGCCTGCGAGCCGCCGGGCGCATCCGGTGAGGGCGGCGAAGTCGTCCTCGATGATCGAGACGGGGAATTCGGCCATCAGCGGCGAAAACCGGCCCTTGTCGCGGAAGGCCCCGGCAAAGCCGAAACGCTCCAGATGCAGGGTGAAGGCGCGGGCGACACCGCCGATCAGGTAGATGCCGCCGAGCGGCAGGTGAATCAGCGCGAGATCGCCCGCGACCGTTCCGAGAAGCCGCACGAAGGCCGCCCCGGTCGCTTCGGCCACGGCATCGCCGCCCTGGCCGATCGCCGCCATGATCGCCGAGGCATCGCGGCTTTCGTCGCGCCCCGCCCCCCGCGCGGCCCCGCGCGCGACCCAGGCGTGCAGCCGTTCCAGGCCGCGCCCCGACAGCACGTCTTCCACCCCGGCAAAGCCGTGGGCGGTCTCGACGAAGCGCATCAGGCTCAGCTCCGCCTCGCTGCGCACCGGCAGGGTGGCGTGGCCGCATTCCGACGCCGTGACGAGCCGGCCCGCCGGCCCGTCGTGGACCACCGCGGCGTTGAAGCCGGTGCCGACGCCGATCACGAGCTGCGGCGTTGCCGCGCGCGGGGCCGCCGCCGGCACGATCACCGGCCGCAGGCAATCGGCGGCGATATGGCCAAGCGCGTGGCCCTGCGCCTGAAGATCGTTGATCACCGCGATCCGGCGCGCGCCGGGCGCGGCCGCGAGCCCGTCGCGGGCGATGGTCCAGTCGAGATTGGTGAGCCGCGCCTGCTCGCCATCGACGGGCCCGGCGACGGCCACGCAGGCGCCTGCGACATCAGGGCTGCCCCTGTCGGACAGGTAGTCGCGCAGGATCGCGTCGAGCCCGGGATTGCCGGCATTGGCGAAGCGCCGGATCGAGGCGCGATCCACGGTGCCGTTCCGCGCCAGCGCGACGCGGGTGTTGGTGCCGCCGACATCGGCCACGAGGGAAAGTGTCTGAGCCAAGGACAGCCTCTCAGGGTTCGCGCCGGGACGGTGCGCAGACCGTGATGGACGCTTTCGCCGCGCGCTTCAACTCCCGAAACGGATCATGCCGTCCCGGTGACCGGTGCCCCCGGTGCGGGACGCTTCAGGCGGCGCCGGATCGTGGCGCCGCGCCATAGCCCCCGCTCAGCCGGGCCAGATCAGGGTCGTCGCGACGGCAAAACTGGCGATGACGATCAGGAAGGCAGAGGAGAGGCCGATGGCGACGAGAAGCGCCGCCTGCCAGGTGAGGCGCGCGGCGGGGGCATGGATGCCGTGAACGGCAGCGGAGGAGGGGCGAACCGGTGTCATGCGCCCATTAGGACCCTGTTAGGTTGCCGCAGGCTTAATGAAGCCATGAAAATCGTTCGGGACGGACTGACGCGCGAGGGCTGGCAGGCCGCGGCGATGCCGCTTCAGCAAAGCTGGGCCTATGGCGAGGTGCTGTCGCGTCTCGGCGCCACGGTCGGCAGGGTCGGGCTCGTGACGCCTTCCGGCGCGCGCGGGGTTGCGCAGGTGACGAGGCGTCGCATCGGGCCGGTGCGGTTCTCGCTCCTGTCGCGCGGGCCGGTCTGGGACGGCGCCGCGCCCACTGCCGGAGAGGAGGCCGCCGCGCTCCGCGCCCTCGGCCGCGCGTTCCGGCCGCTCCTGGCCACGTCCGAACGGGATGGCCCGGGCGTGGCCCTCGTCACCCCCCGGCATCGGGCGCATCTCGATCTGACCGCCGACCCCGCAACGCTCCGGGCCCGGTTCGACGGCAAATGGCGCAACCGGCTGACCCGCGCCGAGGGCGAGGGGCTTTGCCTGCGCGTCGGCCGGCCCGACCCGGCGGCGGTCGCCTGGCTCTTGCACCAGGATGCAGCGCTGCAACGCGCGCGCGGCTACCGCGCGCTGCCCGCGCCGTTCACCCGCGCCTGGCTTGCCTTCGACCCCGCGGCGGCCGTTGTGGCCGAGGCGCGGATCGGCGGCCGGAGGGTGGCCGCGATGCTGTTTCTCCTCCATGCCCCCTGGGCGAGCTACCCTGTCGGCTGGTCCGGCGAGGCGGGGCGGCGCAGCAATGCGCATGCACTCCTCCTCTGGCAGGCGATGCTGCGTTTGCGCGAGGAAGGGTGCACGGTGCTCGACCTCGGCGACGTGGACACCGAACGGGCGCCCGGCCTTGCCCGCTTCAAGATCGGCACCGGTGCCCCGGTGGCGCGCCTGGGCGCGACGGTGCTGCTGCCGCCCTGGTAGCGCGGGCCGCGTCGCCGGCGCGCGGCGCAGGGTCGTGGGCCTGACGATCAGCCACCGGCCGCCGCCTCTGCCCTGCGGGTGGCGGAGCCTCCCTATTCGGCGGCGATCTTGATCACCGGCTCCATCGAGGCGAGGTCGGCGTCGGAAAGGTGGCACTTGATCTGGTGGCCCCCCGCCAGCACCCGCATCGGCGGCACCTCGCGTTCGCAGAGGTTGCCCGGCACCTTTGCCTTCCAGCGGCACCGGGTCTGGAACGGGCAGCCCGGCGGCGGGTTCATCGCCGAAGGAATGTCGCCTTCCAGCACGATGCGCTTCTTCTGGACATGGGTGTCGGCGATCGGCACCGCCGACAGCAGCGCCTCGGTATAGGGGTGATAGGGCGGCGCGAAGACCTGATCGGTGGTGCCAAGCTCCACCACATGGCCGAGATACATCACCATCACCCGGTCCGAGAGATAGCGCACGATCGAAAGGTCGTGGCTGATGAAGAGCAGCGTGGTGCGGTTCTTGCGCTGGATCTCCATCAAAAGGTCGGTCACGGCGGCCTGGACCGAGACGTCGAGCGCCGAGACGGGTTCGTCCGCCACCACGATCTTGGCGCCGCCGGCAAAGGCGCGGGCGATGCCGACCCGCTGCTTCTGCCCGCCCGAAAGCTGGCGCGGCATCCGCTCGGCGAAGGCGCGCGGCAGCTTGACGAGGTCGAGAAGCTCCAGCATCCGGGCGTGGCGTCCGGCGTCGTCCGCGCCCTCGCCGAAGATCTCCAGCGCGCGGATGATCTGGCGGCCCACGGTCATCGAGGGGTTGAGCGTGTCGAACGGGTTCTGGAACACCATCTGCACGCCCGAGACGGTTTCGGTGTTGCGCGCCTCGATCGGGGTGGACTGGATTTCGCTGTCGTAGAGCAGGATCTGGCCCGAGGTCGCGGTCTCGAGCCCCATCAGCACCTTGGCGAAGGTCGACTTGCCGCAGCCCGATTCGCCGACGATGGCCAGCGTCTCGCCCTCGTGCGCCTCGAAACTCAGGGTCTCGTTGGCCTTCACCACCTTGGTCTCGCCGCCGCCGAAGAGCGCGCTACCCGGGACCTCGTAGTATTTCTTCAGGTCCTCCATGCGCAGCACGACCTTGCCGACGGGCGTCTTCCCGGAGGTCTTCGCGGCTTTCGGCGGCGCGGCCCAGTCGATCTCGGCCACCCTGATGCAGCGGGTCTCGTGCCGCTCGTGGCCCGCCACGGCGACCATCGGGATCTCGCCCGCATTGCAGCGCCCGTCGGCGAAATAGTCGCAGCGCGGGCCGAAGTTGCAGCCCTTCGGCCGCTCGTGGGGCAGCGGAAAGTTGCCGGGTATGGCGATCAGCGGGCGCGCATTCTTGTCCGCCCCCGGCAAGGGGATCGAGCGGAAGAGCGCCTGCGTGTAGGGATGCTGCATCTTGTCGAAGACGTCGGTGATCGATCCGGTCTCCACCGCCTCGCCGGAATACATCACGCAGAGCCGGTCGCAGACCTCGAGGACGAGGCCGAGGTTGTGCGAGATGAAGAGCATCGAGGTGCCGTATTTGCGGCCGAGATCCTTCACCAGGTCGACTACCGCGGCCTCCACCGTCACGTCGAGCGCGGTCGTCGGCTCGTCGAGGATGAGAAGCGCGGGCTTCGACATCAGCGCCATCGCGATGACGATGCGCTGCTGCTGGCCGCCGGAAAGCTGGTGGGGGTAGGAGCGCAGGATCCGCTCCGGGTCGGGCAGGCGCACGTCGGTGACGACCTCGATGGCGCGGCGGCGGGCCTCGTCGCGGCCGATGCCCTCGTGGATCATCGGCACTTCCATGAGCTGGGCGCCGATCTTCATCGCCGGGTTCAGCGAGGCCATCGGCTCCTGGTAGATCATCGCGATCTGGCTGCCGCGGATGCCGCGCAGCTCGCGCTCGCCCATCGTGGTCAGGTCGCGGCCCTTGAAGCGGATCGTACCGCCGGTGATCCGGCCGCTGCGGCCGAGGTCGCGCATCACCGCGAGCGCCACGGTGGACTTGCCGCAGCCGGATTCGCCGACGAGCCCCATCGCCTCGCCGGGCTGGACGGTGCAGGAGAAATCCATCACCGCCGGGATTTCCCTCAGACGGGTGAAGAAGCTGATCGAGAGGTTCTCGATCTCGAGGATCGGGCCGTCGTGGTCCCATCTGGTCATGCTAGCCTCCGCTGCCTTGAAGCGCCCCGACCATGCTTGTTAGCCCCAACAGACACGCCGATAGACCCGACAAACCCGCACCCCACTTGTTCATGCGAGCAACGTTTTCCGCCCACTCAACACCGGGTGCTTTTCGCGTTTGCCAGTCGTCGGGCGCTATGGTTCCCCATCCGAACGTGTGCGGCGGCTGGATTCTTGCGCTCCTCCACCAGAAGAACGCTGCACCGAAGGCACATACAGCGGAGAGAATGTTGAGTGTGGAAATTAGCATCAGTCCCTCAGGCTTTCCTCGCGCAGGCCGTCGGCGAGGAGGTTGAGGCCGAGAACGAGGCTCATCAGCGCCAGCGCCGGCACGATCGCCGGGTGGGGCGCGATGGTCAGGAGCTTGCGGCCGGCGTTGATGGTCGAGCCCCAGTCGGGGCTTTCGGGGGAAAGCCCGAGGCCGAAGAAGCCGAGCGTGCCGAGCAGGATCGTGGTGTAGCCGATCCTGAGGCAGAAGTCGACGATCAGCGGTCCGCGGGCGTTGGGCAGGATTTCCCACAGCATGATGTACCAGGGCCGCTCGCCCCGGGTCTGCGCCGCCGCCACGTAGTCGCGCGTCTTGATGTCGAGCGTCAGGCCGCGGACGATGCGGAAGACGGTGGGCGCGTTGACGAAGACGACCGAGACGAAGACGATGAGGATGTTCGACGGCACGTCGATGAGATCGACCGCCGCGGGCAGGACCGCGACGCGGCTGCCGGGCGCGGAGACGAGCGACAGATAGGCCCAGCCGCCGATCAGGAGGATGGCGGCAACCATCCAGTTCCGGCGCGCCGGCTGCACGTGGTAGCGCGCGTTCAGGAGCACCACGAGGAACGCCAGCGGGAAGAGGAAGAGCACGATCGCCAGATACTGCGGCAGGCCGGTCTCGGCGATCTCGGGTGTCACGAGGAGGTAAAAGAGCAGGATCACCGGGAAGGCGAGGATCAGGTTGGCGAGGAACGACAGCCCGGTGTCGAGCCGCCCGCCGTAGTAGCCCGCCGGCAGGCCGAGGGTGATCCCGACCATGAAGGCGAAGAGCGTGGCCAAGGGCGCGATCTGGATCACGATGCGCGAGCCCGCCACCATCCGGCTGAAGACGTCGCGCCCGAGGTGGTCGCCGCCGAGAAGATAGAAGCCCGCCCCGTCGGGCAGCGCGGCGCCGGGCGGGTCGTTGCGCAACTGGCTGACCTGGCCCAGCACGTCATGGGTGACGATGCCGCCGGCGAAGACGGCGGTGTAGACCCAGAACATCACCAGCGCGAAGCCGACCATGCCGATGGTCGAATCGTAGAGCCGCCCGTAGAGGCCGAGCCGCCGCCGGAACCGGGCCGAGACGGCGAAGGTCAGCACGAGCGCGATCCAGACCGGCCAGAACCGCCCGAGGATCGCGAGGAGAATGCCGCCCCAGCCGAGTGTTTCCATCAGTTGATCCTGATTCTTGGGTTGAGGAAGACGTAGCCCACGTCGGAGATGAGCTGGGTCACCAGCACGACGAAGACGGCAACGACCGAACAGCCGAGCAGGAGCGGGATGTCGTTGTTGCCCGCCGCCTGCACCAGCGTCCAGCCGAAACCCTTGTAGCTGAACAGCGTCTCGGTGATCACCACGCCGTTGAGGAGCCACGGGAACTGGAGCATGATCACCGTGAAGGGCGCGATCAGCGCGTTCCTCAGCGCGTGGCGCAGCACGACATTGCCGAAGGACACGCCCTTGAGCCGGGCGGTGCGGATATACTGTGCCGTCATCACCTCGGTCATCGAGGCGCGGGTCATCCGGGCGATGTAGCCGGTGCCGTAGAGCGCGACGGTCAGCACCGGCAGGAAGAAGTTGTCGAAGGTGACCTGCTCCATCGCGCCGGTGGCGGTGCCCTTGAACCATTTCAGCCCGACCAGCGAGGAGGCGAAGACGGCGATCAGGATCACGCCCGAGACATATTCCGGCGTCGCCGTGGTGGCGATCGAGAAGGTCGAGAGACCACGGTCGAGCCGCGAACCCTCGCGCATCCCGGCGAGGACGCCGATCAGGAGCGACAGCGGCACCATCAGCACCATGACCCAGAACATCAGGATGCCGGTCAGGCCGAGGTGGTAGCCGAGCTTTTCGGCGACCGGCGCCTTGAAGAAGCTCGAACGGCCCCAGTCGCCCTGGAGCACGCCGCAGAAGCGCGGCGCCGTGGCCGGATCCATGCCCTGCCGGATGCAGCGGCCGGTGGTGACGCCGTTCTCGCTGCGGGTCCAGCCCGGAACCACGCCCAGCCATTCGCCGTAGCGGGCCAGGAGCGGGCGGGCGTGGCCGTTCTTCTCCAGCCAGCTCGCCACCTCCGCATCGGTGATGCGGCTGCCGGCCTCGGTCTTGGCGAGCTTCTCGAGGTTCGGCGGCAGGTTGGTGAGGAAGAAGACGACGAAGGTCAGGCAGAGCGCCGTCAGCACCATCGTCAGGAAGCGCCGGAGCAGGAATGCGAGCATGGTCTACCTCTGCCTTGCCGCCCGGGGGAGGCAGGTGCGCGGGTGCCCGGAGATGCGGGCCGGTTTCGGGCCGGGACAGGCGCGGCCGCGCGCGCCCCGGCCCTGCCGGATCAGGCGGCGAGCCACCACTTGTAGTGGTGATGCTCGAACGTCGGGTGCATGTCCGCGCCCTTCACGCCGGGCCTGAAGTGGCGGTAGAGCGAGCGCCAGTAGGGCTGGATCAGCACGCCCTCGTCCTGCATGATCTTCTCGATCTTCGCCATCACCTCGCGCCGCTTGTCGGCATCGGCGATCGACATCGCCTCGGCCAGCAGCGCGTCGAACTCGGCATTGGCGAAGGCGGTCTCGTTCCAGGCGCCGCCGGACTTGTAGGCGAGCGCCAGCACCTGCACGCCGAGCGGGCGCATGTTCCACTCGGTCGACGAGAAGGGATACTTGGTCCAGTCGTTCCAGAAGGTCGCGCCGGGCAGGACCGAGCGCTTGACCTTGATCCCGGCGTCGCGGATCTGCGCGGCCACCGCGTCGCAGGTCGCCGCCTGCCAGTCGTCGTCGAGCGAGATCAGCTCGAACTCGGTGTCGGCATGGCCGGCCGCGGCGATCATCTCCTTGGCCTTTGCCGGATCGACGACAAGCGGCGGGAGTTGCGCGTATTCCGGATGGATCGGGCAGACGTGATGGTTTTCGGCCACCGTCCCCTGGCCCGAGAAGCCCAGTTCAAGCACCACCGCGTTGTCCACCGCCATCTGCAATGCCCGGCGGACGTTCACATCCTTGTAGAGGTCGGCGCCCTGGTTGAAGCGGACCGCGAGCGTGGCGGAGGTGTTCGCCTCGGACTTCTCCCAGCCGATGCCGTCGAAAATCTCGACGAAATCGCCCTGGGTGCGGTAGGTGGCGTCGATCTCGCCCGCCTCGGCGGCGGCGACCGTGGCGGAGGGATCGGTGCCGAGGTCGATGTATTCGATCCGGTCCAGATAGGGGCCGCCGTAGACCGCGGTTCCCCACCAGGTGTGGTCGGGATTCTTCACCAGCACCTGTCGCACGCCGACCTCGTTGACCTCGGGCAGATAGGCGCCGGTGCCGATCGGGTTGGTGGAGGGATCGCCGGTTTCGTAGGAGGGATGGGTCACCGCTGCCGGATAGTCCGCGACGTTGACGATGATGGTGATGTCGGGCGCCGGCAGCGTCAGCTTCACGGTATGGTCGTCGACCTGGGTGATCGCGCCCTCGCGTGCCTTTTTCGTCGTCTCGTCGACAAGCCCGCCCATCCGCGCGGCCATCGAGTTGCCCTCTACGCCCGCTTCGCACCAGCGGTTGAGGTTGTGCACCACGTCGGCGGCGGTGAAGGGGTCGCCGTTGTTCCAGGTCGCGCCCTGGCGGACATGCAGCGTGTATTCGGTGGCGTCGTCGTTGATCTCCCAGCTTTCCAGCAGCATGCCGCGGATCGTGCCGTCGCTTTCGTATTCGACGAGATAGTCGAGCCAGCCGCGGGCGAAGTTCGACAGTTCCGACCAGTCCCAGGTGCGCGGGTCCTTCTGCGCCCGAAGCTCCATCTGCATCCTGAGCGTGCCGCCCGCCTTCGGCGTGTCCTGCGCCCGCGCCGGAGCATCGAGGCCGAGGAGCCCGTAGGCGGCCGCGGTGCTGACGCCGAGCGCGGAGGCGCGGGTCAGGAATTCGCGGCGGCTGAGGCTGCCGGCGGCGACCTCGGCGGCATAAGTCTTCGCCGCCGGATGAATCCGTTCCGGCGTGTCGTGTATGGCCATGTTCTTTCTCCCTGGGTTGCGGTGTCTTGTCCGTGCCGGTAGGCCGGCATCGTTGTGGGCACGCATCTTATGCAATGATATTGCGCACCGTTTCGGTGTGGCCGTCAATGCCTGAAAACGGCACGGGCGTGCGCGTTCGCGGCATTCCGGCCGGGAAAAGCCGCCCGATCAGCCCGCGCGGCGGAAGGCGGAGGGAGTTTTCCCGGTCCGGTGCTGGAACGCCCGGGTGAAGTAGGCGGCCGAATTGAAGCCGAGCGCCTGGGCGATGCCTGCGATCGGCAGCCTGGTCTCGCTGAGCATCAGCCGCGCCTCGAAGATCACCCGGTCGTGCAGCAGATCCGACGCCGACCGCCCGCAGGTCTGGTTGCAGACGCGGGTAAGGTGCGTCGGCGTGACGCCGAGCGCGCGGGCGTATTCGGCGACACCCTTGCCCGAGCGGAACTCGTGTTCCAGCAACTCGGTATAGCGCGCGGCGAGGCGGCGGGCCGCGTCGGGCCGCTTTGCCGGATCCTGGGCGGTATCGGCGTTGCGTTCGAGCCAGACGCCCAGGAGGCCGAGGTGATGCTGCGCGGCGCGGTCGGCGCCGGGCCTGCCGCTGTCAAGCTCGCGCTGGATGTTGTCGATCAGGCCGGAGAGCTCTGCCTGGGGGCCGACCTCGCGCACCCTGAGGTGCTGGGGCGTGGCAGGCAGGTCGAGCGTGCAGCCGCGGCCGAAGAAGACCGCGCTGCCATAGGTCTGGGCGCCGGATTCATAGCCGTGCATGACCCCGGCCGGAATGAAGATGGCGTTGTGGGCGCCGTAGCCCCGGGTCACGCCGCCCACCGTGATCCGTCCCTGCCCGCGGGTGAACCAGAGAAGGAGCGGCTCGGAGATCGACCGCATCGCCTCGATCCGCCAGCGTCCGCCCGCTGCCAGCCGCCCGAGAGGCACGACCCGGACCGGCGTCATCGCTGGCGACTCGGGGATCGCGGGCGCGGTCAGCGCCGGCGCCTCGGCGGTCGGCCGCCGCCGGCGCACCGCCGAGCCCTGCCGCTCGGTCTTGTCGCCGGCCTTGCGCGCCTTGCCGGCCGGCTCGGCCGCAGGCGTCGCCGGGGCGGCCGGCCGGTCGGAGAACTGCGACAGGGGGGGGCCGGAAAAAAGCTTCACGGGCTGATCCTTCGATGTCGCCCGTGACGCGGCAGGGCGGGGCAGGGCGGGTCGTTCCTGGGCCGGACAATAGACAGGCCGCGCCCAAACCCCAAGGCAAAAATAAATGGAATCATGGTGATCGGCGGGGCGTGGCGCATCGGTCACGGCACCCTTTGCCAGTGCCAGTGCCGCATCCGGCCGCGAAACCAGCTCCGCTGGCGCTTGGCATATTGGCGGCTCGCGGCCTGAGCGCGCCCGATCGCCTGCGCGAGCGTGCTCTCGCCCCGCAGATGCGCGACAAGCTCCGGCGCGCCGATCGCCCTGGCCCAGGGCGCGGCCGGTTCCCAGGCGTCGAGAACCGCGCGCACCTCCTCCAGCGCCCCGCCCGCGACCATCGCCTCGAAGCGGCGGTCGATGCGTTCGGCCAGCCAGTCGCGCCCGGCGTCAAGCACGACCGCTGTCGCCTCGCCGAGCGGCAGGAGCGGCGGGCCGGTATCCTCCTGCCATTCCGCAAGGCCGCGGCCGGTGGCGCGCAGCACCTCCCAGGCGCGCTGGATGCGGGCGGGGTTCTGCCGGTCGATCCGCCCGGCGGTCGCGGCATCGAGCCCGGCCAGAAGCGCCCCGGGCCCCGCTGCGGCGAGGATCGCGCCGGCCTCGGCGCGCACTTCCTCCGGCACCGGCGGAATCTCCGCCAGCCCCTCGGTCAGCGCGGAAAGATAAAGACCGGTTCCGCCGACGATGATCGGGCGTTCCGGCCCCGCAAGGATCGGCGCCACCTCGCGCAGCCAGTGGCCGACCGACCAGGGCGCGCCGCGGGCGACATGGCCGTAGAGAAGGTGAGGCGCGCGCACCTCGTCCGCGGCCTGGGGGCGGGCGGTGAGCACGCGCCAGCAGTCCCAGACCTGGAGCGCGTCGGCATTGACGATCACGCCGCCCTGCGCCGCGGCGATCCGCAGCGCTAGTTCCGACTTGCCGGAGGCCGTCGGCCCGGCAATCAGGACCGCCCGGCCGGGGTCGATTTTGCCAATGAAATCCAGTGCTTTGCCCGTTCTCTTGCGGCGCGCGCCCGAACCCCACCGGTGCCCGCGGGCAAATCCCGCCGACCGTGGTTGAACCCGCCGCCGATTTCGTCCATTTTGCGCCGCAATCAACAAGGCGGCAAGCGGAGCGGTGGCATGGACGCGGCGGAAGACCCCACGGTCAGATACGGGCGCGTCATGCTGAAAATCTCCGGCGAGGCGCTGATGGGCGATCAGGGCTTCGGCCTGCACCCGCCCACCGTCGCCCGCATCGCCGCCGAGGTGAAGACGGTCCACGACCTCGGCGTCGAGATCTGCATGGTGATCGGCGGCGGCAACATCTTCCGCGGCCTCCAGGGCTCTGCGCAGGGGATGGAGCGGACGACGGCCGACTACATGGGGATGCTGGCCACGGTGATGAACGCGCTTGCGATGCAGTCGGCGCTCGAATCCATCGGCGTCTTCACCCGGGTGATCAGCGCCATCCCGATGGACCAGGTGTGCGAGCCCTACATCCGCCGCCGCGCCGTGCGGCATCTGGAGAAGAAGCGCGTCTGCATCTTCGCGGCCGGCACCGGCAACCCCTATTTCACCACCGACACGGCGGCGACGCTGCGCGCCAGCGAGATGAACTGCGAGGCGATCTTCAAGGGCACCAAGGTCGACGGCGTCTACGACCGCGATCCGAAGAAGCATCCCGACGCCAGGCGCTACGAGACGGTGAGCTATGACGAGGTGTTGCAGAAGCACCTCGGCGTGATGGACGCCTCGGCCATCGCGCTGGCCCGTGACAACCGCTTGCCGATCATCGTCTTCTCGCTCGACGAACCGGGCGGATTCCGGGGTATTCTTGCCGGAAACGGCACCTTCACCCTGGTGGGAGGTTGAAATCCTATCGCGCGCGGAGGCTTTCGTGATAAAGGGCCGGGCGAAGGCCGGACGGCCCGGGACGGAACAGTGACGGAAAGACCCATGTCCGACGACATCGACATCGACATCGACGATCTGGAGCGGCGCATGGAGGGGGCGATGGCCTCGCTCCGCCACGAATTCGGCACCCTCAGGACCGGGCGCGCCTCGGCCACGATGGTGGAGCCGATCATGGTCGACGCCTACGGATCACTCACCCCGGTCAACCAGGTGGGCACCATCAACGTGCCCGAGCCGCGGATGGTGACGATCAACGTCTGGGACAAGTCGCTGGTCTCGCGGGTCGAGAAGGCGATCCGCGACAGCGGGCTCGGCATCAACCCGCAGCTCAACGGCACGATCATCATGCTGCCGATCCCCGAGCTGAACGAGGAACGCAGGCGCGAGCTTACCCGCGTCGCGGCGCAATATGCCGAACACGCCCGGGTGGCGGTGCGCAACGTCCGCCGCGACGGCATGGACCAGATCAAGAAGGCGAAGAACGACGGGATGAGCGAGGACGACCAGAAGTTCTGGCACGACGAGATCCAGGCGCTGACCGACCGTTACATCGCCGCCGTCGACAAGGCGCTGGAAGGCAAGCAGGCAGAAATCATGCAGGTCTGACGACCTGCGCCGGGCGACCGGCATCCGGGGGCGGAAAGGGCAGAGGCCAATGGCCGCGAAGGACATCACGGGAGAGACCCCCGCTCATGTTGCCATCATCATGGACGGCAACGGCCGCTGGGCGACCGCGCGCGGCTGGCCGCGCCTTGTCGGCCACCGCCGCGGCGCCGAGCGCGTGCGCTCGATCGTCGAGGCGGCGCCGGGGCTCGGCATCCGCTATCTCACGCTCTATGCCTTCTCGACCGAGAACTGGAAGCGCTCGACCGAGGAGGTCATCGGGCTGATGACGATCTTCGCCCGCTACATCCAGTCCGAGGCCCAGCGGCTTTCGGCCGAAGGGGTGCGGCTGAGGTTCATCGGCGGACGCGAGCGGCTCGACAAGAAGCTGCAGAAGCTGATGGCCGGGATCGAGGCGCGCACAAGCGGCAACGACCGGCTGCACCTGACGATCGCGATCAACTACGGCGGCCGGGACGAGCTTGCCCGCGCCGCGCGGCGCGTGGCCGAGGATGTGGCCGCGGGGCGGCTGAGGGCCGAGGAGGTCGACGAGGCCGCGGTCACGGCCCGGCTCGACACCGCCGACCTGCCCGACCCCGACCTGGTGATCCGCACCTCGGGCGAGACGCGGATCTCCAACTACCTGCTCTGGCAGTCGGCCTATGCCGAATACGAATTCACCGACACGCTCTGGCCCGATTTCACCCCCGACGAGCTTGCGACGATCCTGTCGCGGTTCCACGGACGCGAACGGCGCTATGGCGGCGCGCTGACGGCATGAGCGAACCGTCGAAATGGTCCGACCTCGCCCCCCGGCTGGCCTCGGGCGTGGCGATGGCGGCGGGCGGCGGGTTCCTGGTCTGGCTCGGCGGGCCCTGGTTCGCCGCGCTGGCGACGGTGGCGGGCGCCGTGATGGTCTGGGAACTGGCGGCGATGACCGACCGCGCCCGGCCGGACGAGGCGGTGATGGTCGGGGCGGTCGCGGCGATGATCCTCGGCGTCGTCGGCCTGACCCATGACGATCCCTGGCTCGCGCCGCTGCTGCTCCTGCCGTCGCTCTACGGCCTCGTCAGGCCGAAGCGGCCGATGCGGCTGGTCTTCGCCGTCTATGCCGCGATGATCATGATCGCCTGCTACGGGCTCGTGGCCTTCCGCGAGACCTACGGGCCGCTCTGGCTTTTGTGGCTGATCCTCGTCGTCGTCGTCACCGACATCGCCGGATATTTCGCCGGCCGGATGATCGGCGGGCCGAAGTTCTGGCCGCGCGTCAGCCCGAAGAAGACCTGGTCGGGCACCGTCGCCGGCTGGCTCGGCGCCGCGCTGGTCGGCGCGGTCTTCCTGCGCTTCTCCAGCGCCGGGATCGACCTTCTGTGGATTTCCGCGCTCCTCGCGCTCGCCTCGCAGATGGGCGACATCGCCGAGAGCGCGATCAAGCGGCGCTGCGGCGTCAAGGACAGCTCGAACCTGATCCCCGGCCACGGCGGGCTGATGGACCGGTTCGACGGGCTTCTCGGCGCCGCACTCCTCATGCTGCTGGTGGCGCAACTGACCGACGTGCCCTCGGTCCGGTTCTGATCCATGCGCAGCGTCTCGATCTTCGGCGCGACCGGTTCCATCGGCGAAAGCACCTATGACCTGATCCGCCGCCAGGGCGGGCGCGGCGCCTACCGGATCGTGGCGCTGACCGCCGGGGGAAACGTCCGCCGGCTGGCCGAACAGGCGCGCGCGCTCCGGCCGGAGATCGCGGTGATCGCTGATGCCGCGAAGCTGCCGGCGCTGCGCGAGGCGCTGGCGGGCACCGGGATCGAGGCCGCGGGCGGCGCCGCTGCGGTGGCCGAGGCCGCCGACCGGCCGGCCGACTGGATCATGTCGGCCATCGTCGGCGCGGCCGGGCTGGTGCCGGGCTTCCGCGCGCTCCGCCACGGCACCACGCTGGCGCTCGCCAACAAGGAAAGCCTCGTCGCCGCCGGGCCCTTGCTTCTGGCCGAGGCGCGGGCGGGCGGCGCCACCATCCTGCCGGTGGACAGCGAGCATTCGGCGCTCTTCCAGGCGCTCGGCGGCGAGGACATGGGTGCGGTGGAAACCGTCACGCTCACCGCCTCGGGCGGGGCGTTCCGCGACTGGCCGCTCGACCGGCTCGCCCAGGCGACGGTGGCGGAGGCTTCGACCCACCCCAACTGGGTGATGGGCCAGCGGATCACCATCGACAGCGCCTCCATGTTCAACAAGGCAATGGAAGTCATTGAGGCGCATGAATATTTCGGCATCGCGCCGGAGCGGATCGATGTTCTGGTGCATCCCGAATCGCTGGTCCATGCGATCGTGGGCTTCCGTGACGGCGGCATGATCGGCCATCTCGGTGCGCCGGACATGCGCCATGCCATCGGCTATGCGCTGAACTGGCCCGAGCGCGCCGCCCTGCCGGTGGCGCGGCTCAGGCTGGCCGAGGTCGGCCGGCTGACCTTCGCCGCGCCGGACCCGGCCCGCTACCCGGCGCTGCGGCTCGCCCAAGCGGTGATGGCGACCGGCGGGCTGGCGGGCGCCGCCTTCAACGCCGCCAAGGAATCCGCGCTCGACGCTTTCATCGCCGGGGCGATCCGATTCACCGACATGGCCGGCGTGGTCGAGCGCGTGCTCGACCGGCTTTCGGGGCAGGGCGGGCTTGAGAAAGCGCCGGCAAGCCTCGATATGGTGCTCGACATGGACCGCAGCGCGCGCAGCCTTGCCGCCGAGGCGACGGGCGTGCCCGCCGATGCCGAGAGGATCTGAGACTTGGACCTTCCCGCCCTTCTGACCTCGTTCGGCGACACCGCCTGGACCGTCCTCGCCTTCATCGTTGCGCTCTCGATCATCGTGGCGGTGCACGAATACGGCCACTACATCGTCGGCCGCTGGTCCGGAATCCATGCCGAGGTCTTCTCGATCGGCTTCGGCCCGCGGCTGTGGAGCCGGGTGGACCGGCGCGGCACCCGCTGGCAGGTCGCGGCGGTGCCCTTCGGCGGCTACGTCAAGTTCCTCGGCGATGCCAACGCCGCCTCGGCCGGCGCCGACGCCGGCGCGATGGCGCGGCTCTCGGCCGAGGAGCGGCGCCACACGATGCATGGCGCGCCTCTGTGGGCGCGGGCGGCCACGGTCTTCGCCGGTCCGGCCTTCAACTTCCTCCTCTCGATCGCGGTCTTCTCGCTCACCGTCCTTGCCACCGGCATCGCCACCGACCGGCCCGAGATCGCCGCGCTGAGGCCGCTGCCGGTCGACAACGGGTTGCAGCCGGGCGACCGCATCCTCGCCGTCGCGGGGATCGAGACGCCGGACTACACCGCGCTCGGCGATGCCGCCGAGGCGTTGCCCGATACCGCGACCCTCGACTACCGGGTGCTGCGCGACGGGCAGGAGGTGACCGTGACCGGGCCGACGCTGATGCCCGCGCTGGTGCTTTCGGTCCTGCCGAAAAGCGCCGCGATGGACGCCGGGCTGAAGGAAGGCGACGTGATCCTGTCGATGAACGGCACGCCGACGCCGCGCTTCGACGACCTGCAGGGGATCGTGAAGGCAAGCGGCGGCAGGCCGATTGCGCTCTCGGTCTGGCGCGCGGGCGAGGTCTTCGAAACCTCGCTCTCGCCGCGTGAACGGCCCGTCACCGCCGAGGACGGCGGGCTCGAGACCGGCTACCAGATCGGCATCTCGGGCAGTTTCATGTTCGATCCCGCCACCCGCCGGCCGGGGGTGTTCGAGGCGCTGGGGCTCGGGGCCTCGCAGACCTGGGGGGTCGTGGACACCACCTTCAAGGGCATCGCCTCGATGGTCGCGGGGCGGATTTCGACCTGCAACGTCAGCGGCCCGGTCGGCATGGCGCAGGCCACCGGGGCCGCGGCGAGTGCGGGGCTTTCCTCCTTCATCTGGCTGGTGGCGGCGCTGTCGACGGCGATCGGGCTTCTCAACCTCTTCCCGATTCCGGTGCTCGACGGCGGGCACCTGGTGTTCCACGCCTACGAATGGGCGACAGGCCGGCCGCCGTCGGACAAGTTCATGAACGCGGCGATGGCGGTGGGTCTCACGGTGGTGCTGGCGCTGATGATCTTCGGGCTGACCAACGATCTTTTCTGCCGTTAGCGCCACCGGCGCCGGCGCTGTCGCATCTGCGCCCCAATGATGCCATATTCCGCACCTACCCTCGTGGCAGTTCGGTATCAGGCACGGGGAGTAGGTCCATGCAGTTGCTTCAGAGCGGTTATCGCGGGATTTCGCTGGTACTGGACCTGAGCGCGGACCGCATCCTGATCCCCCTCGCCATCGTCCTCGGCCTCGCGGGTGGCGCGATGATCGGGACGGAGCTGGCACGGCTCCAGACGCCCGAGATTCAGACCATGCCCTGACGCCCGGCTCGGTCGGGCACGAATTCGGACGCGGCGCGATCCCTAGCGGTCGCGCCGTTGCTTTTGACAACATCCGCCAATCCCGGTAGTCACTTTCGACAGAGAGTGGCGAATAAATTTCGGGGGCAGAGCATGTTCGCGGGCATAGGCGGCGCAACCATCGGCGCAGGCGTTCGGGCGCTTGCGGTCAGGGCTGGGATTTTCGTCGTTCTGACGGTGGTTTGCGGCCTTCTCTTCACCGAGGCGAGGGCGCAGGGCTACACGTTCTCGCGGATTTCGGTCGAGGGGAACGAATTCGTCGAGCCCGCGACTGTCGCCAAGATCGCCGGAATCGGCCAGGGTCAGGCGGTGTCCGAGGCGGGGCTGAACGACGCGGTGCAGCGGCTGATCGCATCGGGCCTCTTCGCCACCGCCGACGTCGTGCCGCAGGGCAGCACCCTCGTCATCCGCGTCACCGAGAACCCGGTGATCAATGCGGTCAGCTTCGAGGGCAACAAGCGGCTCAAGGACGAGGATCTGGCCAAGCTCGTCAAGTCGCAGTCGCGCCGGGTCTATTCCGCCGCCCAGGCCGAGGCCGACGCCGCCGCGATCACCCAGGCCTATGCCGACGCGAACCGCCTGGCGGCGCGGGTCGAGCCGCGGGTGATCGACCGCGGCAACAACCGCGTCGACCTCGCCTTCGAGATCCGCGAGGGCCGGGTGACCGAGGTGGAGCGGCTGAGCTTCACCGGCAACCGCGCCTATTCCGACCGCCGCCTGCGCCAGGTGCTTGAGACCAAGCAGGCGGGTCTTCTGCGCAACATCATCCAGCGCGACACCTACATTCCCGACCGGATCGAGTTCGACAAGCAGGTGCTGACCGATTTCTACCGTGCACGCGGCTACATCGACTTCCAGGTGCTTTCGGTCAGCCGCGAGGTCTCGCGCGAGCGCGACGGCTTCTTCCTGACCTTCGCGGTGCGCGAGGGGCTCGCCTACAGGTTCCGCAATGTCACCGCTGTCAGCGAATACGAAGGTGTCGATGTCGCGCCCTACCGCGACGTGATCCGCATCCGCGAGGGCGCGACCTATTCGCCGCTTGCCATCGACACCACGATCAGCCGGATGGAGGCGATCGCGCTGAAACAGGGCGTGGACTTTGTCAACATCGAGCCGCGGATCACCCGCAACGAGCAAAGCCAGACGCTCGACGTCGTCTTCGCCGTGACCAAGGGCCCCCGCGTCTTCGTCGAACGCATCGACAGCGAGGGCAACGCCACCACGCTCGACAAGGTGGTGCGCCGGCAGTTCAAGACGGTGGAGGGCGACCCGTTCAATCCGCGCGAAATCCGCGAGGCGGCCGAACGCATCCGCGCGCTCGGCTTCTTCGAGACGGCGGACGTGAACGCGCGTCAGGGCACCGCCTCCGACCAGGTCATCGTCGACGTGAACGTCGAGGAGAAGCCCACCGGCTCGCTGACCTTCGGGGCGAGCTATTCGGTCGCCAACGGCGTCGGCTTCAACGTCGGGCTGAGCGAGGCGAACTTCCTCGGCCGCGGCCAGTATGTCAGCGTCAACCTCGCCGTCGGCACCGACGACAAGAACAGCTCGTTCACCTTCATCGAGCCAGCCTTCCTCGACCGCGATCTCAAGTTCCGCTTCGGCGCCTACTACACGACCAGCGAAAACTCGAATTCCTACTATTCGACCAAGCGCATCGGCCTGTCGCCCTCGATCGAGTTCCCGATGGGCGAGTTCAGCGCGATCGAGCTGCGCTACAAGGTCTCGCAGGACGAAATCTACGACGTCGACACCAATTCCTCGCAGCTTCTGAAGAACGAGGAGGCGCGCGGGGCGGAGATCACCTCGGCGCTTGGCTACACCTACAGCTACGACACCAGGCTTGGCGGGGTCGATCCGAACAGTTCGATCCTGTTCAAGTTCGGGCAGGACTTCGCGGAGGTCGGCGGCGACATCACCTCGATCACCTCGACGGCGCTCGCCTCCTACGAACGCAAGGCCTTCCGCGAGGAGGTGACGCTCAGGGCCGAGGTCGAGGGCGGCCTGGTGGTGACCTCGGGCGGCAACAGCCGGATCGTCGACCGCTTCACCGGCAACGGCAAGATCCGCGGCTTCGAACCGAATGGCCTCGGCCCGCGCGACCTGACCGCGGTGAACCGGGACGCCGTCGGCGGCAACTACTTCGCGGTCGCCCGACTCGAGGCCGAGTTCCCGCTCGGCCTGCCCGAGGAATACGGCATCAGCGGCGGCCTTTTTGCCGATGTGGGCTCGGTCTGGGGGCTCGACGACACGTTGGGCGGCACGATCGACGACGACATGCACCTGCGCTCGTCGGTCGGCGTCTCGGTGTTCTGGAACACCGCGCTCGGGCCGTTGCGGTTCAACTTCTCGAAGGCGATCAGCAAGGAAACCTACGACCTCGAGCAGAACTTCGACCTGACCGTCTCGACGCGGTTCTGATGGGCGGCCTTCGCAGCGGCCTGATGGCTCTGGCGCTTGCCGCCGGCGCGGCAGGGGCAGCCGCCGCGCAGGATGCGCCGCCGCCGGCCGCCGCCTCGCTGCAGACGCCGATCCTCACGATCGACCAGGACCGGCTCTTTGGCGAGACGCTCTGGGGCAAGCGGGTCGCCCGCCGGGTCGAGGCGGCCTCGGCGGATCTGGCGGCCGAGAACCGGCGCATCGAGGCCGAACTGACCGCCGAGGAGAAGGCGCTGACCGACAAGCGTCCGACCATGCCGGCCGAGGAGTTCCGCAAGCTGGCGGACGACTTCGACGGGCGGGTGACCGAGTTTCGCCAGACCCAGGACGGCAAGGCCCGCGCCATCGGCCGCATCCACGATGCCGAACGGCAGGCGTTCTTCACCGCCGCCCTGCCGGTCATGGCCGAGGTCCTGCGCGGGCACGGCGCCGTCGCCGTGCTCGACAGCCGGGCGATCTTCCTCTCAGCCGACGCCATCGACGCGACCGAGGAGATGATCGCGCGGATCGACGCCAGGATCGGCGAAGGCGAGGATGTGGAGGTTCCCGCCGAGACCGGCGATGCACCCGGGGACGCGACCGGTTCGCCCGGGGAGGCGCCGCCCGCACCGGCGACGCCGTCAGGCAACTGAACGGCGCCTCTCGCGCGCCTGGTTCGCGGGCCCCGGGTTCTCGTCAGGGACGGGTTCTTGTCAGCAACGGGCCGAATTGTTAGGCAGGCGCAGTCAGGCAAGCGTCGGGGCAAGGAGGGCACATGACTGCCGAGCCGATCACTGAGGCCGATATCCACCTGATCCAGCGGATCATTCCGCACCGCTACCCGTTCCTGATGATCGACAGGGTGGTCGACATCGTGCGCGACAAGGGCTGCGTCGGGATCAAGAACGTCACCTTCAACGAGCCGCATTTCACCGGTCATTTCCCGGCCAAGCCGATCATGCCCGGCGTTCTCGTGGTCGAGGCGATGGCGCAGGCGGCGGCGGTTCTGGTCGGCATCTCGATGGACGTGGTCGGACGCGATCTCCTGACCTATTTCCTCTCGATCGACGCCTGCCGCTTCCGCCGGATGGTGGTGCCGGGCGACGTGCTGGAGCTGCACATGACGGTGAAGCGCGGCGGCGGCAAGATCTGGAAGTTCGACGGTCGCGCGGTGGTCGGCGACCAGCTCGCCTGCGAGGCCTCGATCGCCGCGATGATGGACCTCAGGGACTGATGGCCGTGGCCGCGCCTGCCGAGGTTCATCCCACCGCCCATGTCGAGCCGGGGGCGACGATCGGCGAAGGCTGCCGGATCGGGCCGTTCTGCCTGATCGGGGCGGGGGTGACGCTCGGGCCGGGGGTGGAGATCAAGAGCCATGCCGTCGTCACCGGCAACACGTCCGTGGGCGAAGGCACGGTCATCTTCCCCTTCGCCACCATCGGCGAAGTGCCGCAGGACCTGAAATTCCGCGGCGAGAGGACATCGCTCGTTATCGGCGCGAGGAACCGCATCCGCGAGCATGTGACGATCAACCTCGGCACCGGGGGCGGCGGCGGGGTGACGCGGGTCGGCGACGACTGCCTGCTGATGGCGGGGGCCCATGTCGCCCATGACTGCCAGATCGGCAACGGGGTGATCCTCGTCAACAACGCCGCCCTCGCCGGGCATTGCGTGCTGGAGGACGAGGTAATCGTCGGCGGGCTGTCTGGCGTCCACCAGTTCGTCCGCATCGGCCGCGGCGCGATGATCGGCGCGGTGACGATGGTCACCGCCGACGTGATCCCGCACGGCCTCGTGCAGGGTCCGCGCGGCACGCTCGACGGGCTGAACCTCGTCGGGTTGAAGCGGCGCGGCGCCGCGCGGGAGGACATCGCCGCGCTGCGCGACCTGCTTCAGGCGCTGTCGCGGGGCGCGTTCCGCGAAACCGCCCGGGCGCGGGCCGAGGCCGGCGGCGACGGCGCGCTGGTGCGCGAGGTGCTCGACTTCATCCTCGGGCCCTCCGACCGATCCTTCCTGACGCCGCGATGACGCGGACGGCGCTCATCGCCGGGCAGGGGGGCCTGCCCGTCGCGCTGGCCGCCGAGCTGAGGGCCCTTGGCGCCGATTTCCTCGTCGCCGAGCTTGACGGCTTTCCTTCCGAGATCGCCGGCGCCGATCCGGTCCGCTTCCGGGTGGAACGGCTGGTGCCCTTCCTCGACCTGCTCGCCGACCGGGGGGTGCGGCGGGTGGCCTTCGCCGGGGCGATCCGCCGGCCCGCGCTCGACCCCGAGCTGATCGACGCCCGCAGCGCCACGCTGGTGCCGCGCCTCGCCGCCGCCTTCCGCTCGGGTGACGACGCGCTCCTGCGCGAGGTGGTCGCGATCTTCGAGGACTGGGATTTCGAGGTCGCCGGCGCCGATGCGCTCGCCCCCGCGCTGGTGCCGGGGCCGGGGGTTCTCGCGGGCAGGGTGAGCGAGCCCGACCGGGCCGACGCCGCCCGCGCCGCCGCGATCGTCGGCGCGATCGGCGGGCTCGACATCGGCCAGGGGGCGGTGGTGGCGCAGGGCCTCTGCCTTGCCGTCGAGACGCTTCCCGGCACCGATGCGATGCTCGATTTCGCCGCGCTCCACGCCGCCCGGCTCCGCCCCGATCCGAAGGGCGGGCGCGGGCTTCTCTACAAGGCGCCGAAGCCCGGCCAGGACCGGCGGATCGACCTGCCGACGCTCGGGCTCCGCTCGGTCGAGAAGGCCGCCGCGGCGGGCCTCGCCGGCATCGCCTGGGAGGCGGGGGGCGTGATCCTGCTCGACCGCGAGCGCATGGTCGATGCCGCGGGCGAGGCCGGCCTCTTCCTCTGGGCGCGGGAGCCATGAGGCTTTTCCTCATCGCGGGCGAAGCCTCCGGCGACGCCCTCGGTGCGGCGCTGATGGCCGGGCTGAAGGCGCTGGAGCCGGGGGTGGAGTTCTCCGGCATCGGCGGGCCGCTGATGGCGGCCGAGGGGCTGGAAAGCCTCTTCCCGATGGAGGAGCTTTCGGTCATGGGCCTGATCGAGGTGCTGCCGAAATATCGCCACCTCAGGCGCCGGATCGCCGAGACCGCGGCCGAGGTCGTGCGGCTCGCGCCCGATGCGCTGATCACCATCGACAGCCCGGATTTCTGCCTGCGCGTCGCACGTGCCGCACGCGCCGCCGCGCCGGGGCTGAGGACGATCCACTATGTCGCGCCGACCGTCTGGGCCTGGCGGCCGGGACGGGCGGCGAAGATGGCCGAGGTCGTCGATCACGTCCTCGCGCTCTTCCCGTTCGAGCCGCCCTACATGGAGGCGGCGGGGATGACCTGCGACTTCGTCGGCCACCCGGTGGTGGCCCAGCCGCGCGCCTCGGCGGACGAGGCGGCCGCCTTCCGCGACAGGCTCGGCATCGGCGCTGACGAGCCGATGCTGCTGTGCCTGCCGGGCTCGCGCCGGAGCGAGGTGACCCGGCTTGCCCCCCGCTTCGAACAGGCGATCGCCGAGTTCCGCGACCGGGCGCCCGAGGTGCGCGTGGTGGTGCCGACCGTGCGCGGCGTCGCGCCCCTTGTCCGCGCCATCACCGGCCGCTGGCCGGTGGTGCCCGAGGTGGTGGAGACCGGCGGGGATCGCCGCGCCGCCTTCGCCGCCGGCAATCTCGCGCTGGCGGCCTCCGGAACCGTCAGCCTCGAGCTTGCCGCCAACCTTGTGCCGATGGTCATCGCCCACGACTTCAACCGGCTGACCTGGTGGATGCTGAAGCGCGCGGCACTGATCGACACGGTGACGCTGGTCAACATCGTCTCGGAAACCCGCGTCGTGCCGGAATACCTCGGCCCCGCCTGCCTGCCCGGCCCGATCGCCGCCGCACTCGTCCGCCTCGTCGACGACAAGGAGGCGCGGGCGGCGCAGTTCGAGGCGATGGCGCTGACGATGGAACGGCTCGGCGCCGGTGGCGAGGCGCCGGGGCTCAGGGCGGCGCGGTCGGTGCTGGCCCACCTCGCCGGCCCCGTGCCGCGACGCCGCCGCTAGCCGCGCCAGATCCAGCCGCCGCCGAGGATGCGGCTGCCGCCGGTCTCGTAGAAGACGCAGGCCTGGCCCGGGCTCACGCCGGTTTCGGGGTCGAGCAGTTCCACCTCCGCCGCCGTGGCGGAGTGGGGGCGCAGGATCGCCGGCCGCGGCGGGCGGGTGGAGCGGATGCGGACCGAGACATGCCATTCCGGCCGGCTCTCGAAGGGTGCGTCGCCCAGCCAGTTGATCTCGCGCACCGGCACGACGCGGGTGGCGAGCGCCTCCTTCGGGCCGACGATGACGCGCCGCGTCTCGGGGTCGAGCCTGACCACATAGAGCGGCTCGCCGAGGCCCCCGATGCCGAGGCCCTTGCGCTGGCCGATCGTGTAGTGGATGACGCCGCGGTGCTCGCCGAGCACGGTGCCGGCCATGTCGACGATCTCTCCGGGGTCGGCGGCGCCGGGGCGCAGCTTCTCGATCACCGCGGCATAGTTGCCGTTCGGCACGAAGCAGATGTCCTGACTGTCGGGCTTGTCGGCGACGGAGAGCCCGTATTTCGCGGCGAGCGCCCGGGTCTCGGCCTTCGAGGCAAGCCCGCCGAGCGGGAAGCGCAGGAAATCAAGCTGTTCCGGCGTCGTCGAGAAGAGGAAATAGGACTGGTCGCGGTTCGGGTCGGCCGCGCAATGCAGCTCCGGCCCCGCCGGCCCGTCGAACCGGCGGATGTAGTGCCCGGTCGCCATGCAGTCGGCGTCGAGGTCCCTTGCCGTCGCCAGCAGGTCCTTGAACTTCACCCTCTCGTTGCAGCGGATACAGGGAACCGGCGTCGCCCCCGCCAGATAGGCATCGGCGAATTCCTCAATCACCGCCTCGCGAAACATGTTCTCGTAGTCGAGCACATAATGCGGGAAGCCCATCGCCTCGGCCACGCGGCGGGCGTCGTGGATGTCCTGCCCGGCGCAGCAGGCGCCCTTCTTGGCCAGCGCCGCGCCGTGGTCGTAGAGCTGGAGCGTGACGCCGACGACGTCGTAGCCCTCGTCCTTCAGCATCGCCGCGACGACCGACGAATCCACCCCGCCCGACATCGCCACCACGACGCGGGTTTCGGCCGGCGCCTTCGGCAGGCCAAGGGAGTTCACTCTGGGTTTGTCGAGCATCGCGCGCTGTCCGGGAATCAGGAGGAATATAGGAAAATCCGAAGCACTCGCAACCCTGCGGTTTCACCCCTCCTTAAGCCTGCGGGGGCAGGGTTTCCCCGGGAGAAGACGAAGGGGTGAACCATGTTCTTGAAAAAGATCGATGGTCCGCGGGCAATCACCTTGCCCGACGGCACCATCATGACACGCGCCGACCTGCCGCCGGCCGAGACCCGGCGCTGGGTCGCCAGCCGCAAGGCAAGGGTGGTGAAGGCGGTGGCCCACGGGCTGATGCCGCTGAAGGAGGCGCTCGACCGCTATCACCTGTCCGAGGAGGAATTCGGCCTCTGGCGTGAAGCGGTGGCGCGGCATGGCGAAAAGGGCTTGAAAGTGACGGCGATCCAGAAATACCGTCAACCCTGAGTTGAAGCCGAGAATGGCCGCACAGCGGTAACCTGTGATTAACCATTCTGCGCCAGAGTCGGGGCATGATCGAGGGATTAACGTGGAGCACGCCTGATGAGAATCCTGCTGGTAGAGGACGATCCGACCACGTCCCGCAGCATCGAACTGATGCTGACCCATGCCAACCTGAACGTCTACTGCACGGATCTGGGCGAGGAGGGGATCGATCTCGCCAAGCTCTACGACTATGACCTGATCCTTCTCGACCTCAACCTGCCGGACATGAACGGGCAGGACGTGCTCCGGCAGTTGCGCCTGGCCAAGGTCGACACGCCGATCCTGATCCTGACCGGCGCCGACGACACCGAAAACAAGATCCGCAGCTTCGGCTTCGGCGCCGACGACTACATGACCAAGCCGTTCCACCGCGAGGAACTCGTCGCGCGCATCCACGCGATCATCCGCCGGTCGAAGGGCCATTCGCAATCGGTGATCCGCACCGGCAAGATCGCCGTCAACCTCGATGCCAAGACGGTGGACGCCGACGGCGCGCCGGTGCATCTGACCGGCAAGGAATACCAGATGCTGGAGCTTCTGTCGCTCCGCAAGGGCACGACGCTGACCAAGGAGATGTTCCTCAACCATCTCTACGGCGGCATGGACGAACCGGAACTGAAGATCATCGACGTCTTCATCTGCAAGCTCCGCAAGAAGCTCTCCGAGGCGACCGGAGGCGACAATTACATCGAGACCGTCTGGGGCCGCGGCTATGTGCTGCGCGAACCCGCGGCCGATGCGCCGCGCCGGATCGCCGTCGGCGCCTGACGCCCCCCCTCCGACCGCGGGGGAACCGGCACGGGACACTGGACCTCCGCCGATGCGCGCCCTAACACTTCCGGGGCCTGCATCGGGGAGGTTCGGCCATGTCGGCGAAAGAGAACGGGTCCGGCAGCGGAGCGGCCGGTGACGCCGGCGCGGTGCGGCGGCACGGAAGCGGTGGGGATGATGCTCCGGACCTGCCGGCTGGGAGCGGGAAGCGCGCGGTCGACAGCCTCTCCGAAACCGAGGCGCGCACGGAATGGGCCCGCCTCGCTGCCGCGGTGGAGCGCGCCAACAGGGCCTACCACACGCTCGACGCGCCGGAAATTTCCGATGCCGACTACGACGCGTTGAAGCACCGGCTCCTGACGCTCGAGGCGCGGTTTCCGGCGCTCGCTGCCGGGGGGAGCCCGACGCAGACGGTGGGCGCTGCCCCGTCGGAGACCTTCGCCAAGGTCCGCCACGAGGTGCGGATGCTCAGCCTCGGCAACGCCTTCGATGCCGCTGAGGTCACCGAGTTCGACGACCGCATCCGCCGCTACCTCGGTCTCGACCCCGACGCGGCCCTTCTCTACACCGCCGAGCCGAAGATCGACGGGCTGTCGCTGGCGCTGCGCTACGAGGGGGGCCGGCTCGTCCGCGCCGCCACCCGCGGCGACGGCGAGACCGGCGAGAACGTCACCGCCAACGCCCGCACCATCGCCGACATCCCCGAAACCCTCGTTGAAACACCCCCGGGGGCGCCCGAGGTGCTGGAGGTCCGCGGCGAGGTCTACATGCGCCACGCCGATTTCGCCGCGCTGAACGCGCGCGCGGCCGAGGCGGGGGAAAAGACCTTCGCCAACCCGCGCAACGCCGCCGCCGGATCGCTCCGCCAGCTTGATCCGGCGATCACCGCATCGCGGCCGCTCAGGTTCTTCGCCTATGCCTGGGGCGCGCATTCCGGACCGCTCGCCGAAACCCAGATCGGCGCCATCGAGCGGCTCGGGCGGCTCGGCTTCGCCACCAACCCGCTGACGCGGCTCTGCGACGGGCCGGAGGCGCTTCTGGCCGCCTGGCGCGAGATCGAGCAGAAGCGCGCGACGCTCGGCTACGACATCGACGGGGTGGTCTACAAGGTCAACGACCTCGCGCTCCAGCACCGGCTCGGCTACCGCTCCACCACGCCGCGCTGGGCGATCGCGCACAAGTTCCCCGCCGAACTGGCCTGGACCCGGCTGGAGGCGATCGACATCCAGGTCGGCCGCACCGGTGCGCTCTCGCCCGTTGCCCGGCTCCTGCCGGTCACCGTCGGCGGCGTCGTCGTCGCCAACGCGACGCTCCACAACGAGGATTACATCGCCGGAAGGTCGGCCTCCGGCGCGCCGATCCGCGAGGGCAAGGACATCCGCGTCGGCGACTGGGTGCAGGTCTACCGGGCGGGCGACGTGATTCCCAAGGTCGCCGATGTGGACCTGTCGCGGCGGCCGGCGGGGGCGGTTCCCTACGACTTCCCGACGACCTGCCCCGAATGCGGCTCGGACGCGGTGCGCGAGGAAGGCGATTCGGTCCGGCGCTGCACCGGCGGGCTGATCTGTCCGGCGCAGGCGCTCGAAAGGCTGAAGCATTTCGTCTCGCGCGCCGCCTTCGACATTGAGGGGCTGGGGCCGCGCCAGATCGAGATGTTCTACCGCGACGAGACCCTGCCGATCCGGGAACCGGCCGACATCTTCACCCTGGCCGCGCGCGATGCGACGAACCTCGCCAAATTGAAGAACCGCGACGGCTTCGGCGAGAAATCCGTGAACAATCTCTTCCAGGCCATTGAGGAAAAGCGGAAAATCCCCCTCAACCGGCTGATCTTCGCACTCGGCATCCGCCATGTCGGCGAAAGTGCCGCAAACCTTCTGGCGCGGAACTACGGCACCTGGGAGGCGTTCGAGGCGGCGATGACCGCGGCGCAGGTCGGCGAAGGGCCGGAGTGGCAGGCGCTGACCGCGATCGACGGCGTGGGCGATGTGCTCGCAGCCTCGGTCGTCAACGCCTTCGACCAGCAGGCCGAGCGCGCGCTGATCGACCGGCTGGTGGCCGGGCTCGAGGTCGAGCCCGCCGCGGCCCCGCGGACCGAAGGCAGTCCCGTCGCCGGCAGGACGCTGGTCTTCACCGGCACGCTCGAGAAGATGACGCGGGCCGAGGCCAAGGCCCGGGCCGAGGCGCTCGGGGCCAAGGTCGCCGGCTCGGTCTCGGCGAAGACCGACCTCGTCATCGCCGGCCCCGGCGCGGGATCGAAGGCGAAGGAGGCCGAACGGCTCGGCATCGAGATCATCGACGAGGACGCCTGGCTGAGGCTCATCGGCGCATGACCGGCCGGCCGGCGATCCTGTTCCCGCTCTTCGCCGGGCTGGAGACGCTGGCGGGCGTCGGCCCGAAGTCGGCGAAGCTCTTCGCCCAGATCGGGGTGGAGCGGCCGCGCGACCTGCTCTTCACGCTGCCCCATGCGGTGATCGACCGCCGGCTCCGCCCGACGATCCGCGGCGCGGTGCTTCCGGGCACCGTCACGGTGGAGGTCACGGTGGGCGCGCATGTGCCCCCCCGCCGCAAGGGCGGGCCCGCGCGGGTCTTCGTCCGCGACGCCGAGACGGAATGGCAGCTCGTGTTCTTCCACGCCAAGGGCGACTGGCTCCAGCGGCAGTTGCCGACCGGCCAGCGCCGGATCGTCTCGGGCCGGCTGGAGCTTTTCGACGGCATCGCCCAGATGGCGCACCCCGACCACATCCTGCGCCCCGAGGAGGCGGCCGACCTGCCGGCGTTCGAGCCGGTCTATCCGCTGACCGCCGGGCTCGGCCAGAAGGCGGTGCAGAAGGCGGCGGCTGCGGCGCTTGCCCGCGCGCCCGGGCTTGCCGACTGGATCGACCCGGCGCTGAAGGCGCGCGAAGGCTGGCCCGGCTGGGCCGAGGCCCTGCACGCCGCCCATGCTCCCCGCCACCTCGGCGATGTCGCCGCCGAGGCGCCGGCGCGCCAGCGGCTCGCCTATGACGAGCTTTTCGCCCATCAGGTGACGCTGGCGCTGGCGCGCGTCTCGGTGCGGCGCGGCAAGGGACGGGCCACGGTGGGAACCGGCGCATTGCAGAGCAGGGTGCTGGCGGCGCTGCCCTACCGCCCGACCGCCGCGCAGACCCGTGCGCTGGCCGAGATCACCGCCGACATGGCCGCCGCCACGCGGATGAACCGGCTTTTGCAGGGCGACGTCGGCGCCGGCAAGACGCTGGTGGCCTTCCTCGCGCTTCTCGCCGCGGTCGAGGCGGGCGGGCAGGGGGCGATGATGGCGCCGACCGAAATCCTCGCCCGCCAGCATCTCGAGAGCCTTCGGCCGCTGGCGGATGCGGCGGGGATCACCGTCGAGGTGCTGACGGGGCGCGACCGCGGGCCGGAGCGGGCGGTGAAGCTCGCCGCGCTGGCGCGGGGCGGGATCCACATCCTCGTCGGCACCCACGCGCTCTTCCAGAAGGAGGTCGCCTTCCGTGACCTGCGGCTCGCCATCGTCGACGAACAGCACCGCTTCGGCGTCGCGCAGCGGATGGAACTGGCCGCGAAGGGGCTGACCGCCGACATGCTGGTGATGACGGCAACACCGATCCCGCGGTCCCTGAGCCTCGCGCAATACGGCGACATGGATGTCTCGGTGCTGGACGAGAAGCCGCCGGGGCGGAAGCCGGTCAGGACGGCGCTCGTCTCCACCGCCCGCTATGACGAGGTGGTGGGCCATCTGCGGCAGGCGCTGGCCGAGGGCAGGCGCGCCTACTGGGTCTGCCCGCTGGTCGAGGAATCCGAGCTTGTCGACCTGACCGCCGCCGAGGACCGCTTCCGCGCACTCCGCGCCGCGCTCGGCGAGGGGGTCGTGGGCCTCGTCCACGGCCAGATGGCGCCGGCCGAGAAGGATGCGGCGATGGAGCGATTTGTCGCCGGCCGGACCAGGGTGCTGGTGGCGACCACGGTGATCGAGGTCGGCGTCAACGTGCCCGAGGCCTCGATCATGGTGATCGAGCGGGCCGAGACGTTCGGGCTGGCGCAGCTCCACCAGTTGCGCGGGCGGGTCGGGCGCGGGGCGGCGGAATCGACCTGCCTGATGCTGTATCAGCCGCCGCTCAGCGAGGCTGCTGAGCGCCGCCTGCAGATCCTGCGCGAGACCGAGGACGGGTTTCGCATTGCCGAGGAGGACCTCGCCATGCGCGGCGCCGGCGACCTGATCGGCACCGCCCAGTCGGGCCTGCCGAAGTTCCGCATCGCCGATCTGGAACGCCAGTCAGCACTGATGGCGGTGGCGCAAAGCGATGCGCGCAAGCTCCTGGCCGACGACCCGGGGCTTGCCGGCCCGCGCGGCGCGGCGGTCCGGGTGCTGCTGTGGCTGATGGAGCAGGACCGGGCGATTCGCCTGATCGGCGTCGGTTAGGTCCTTTGCGGACGTTCTTATAAAGTTCTTTACGAATCGTCGACGATATGAGAACAAAAGGGCAACAACGAGAGAGGTTGCCATGACAAGAGAGTTGAAATCGGTGCTGATCCGGACGCGCGGGACGCTGATCGGAGATGCCGCCGGAGTCATGTCGCTGATGGCGATGCTCTTCGTCGGTCTGCACCTGCCGTCGTTCTTCTAGCCCTATTCGGTCCTGCCTCGCGGTTCTCCGCCCGGTTTCGCGCCTGTCCCCAGTCCCGGCTCTGCCAGAGCCACGCGCCGGTCGAACGGAAATCGCTCCCTCGCGCCGCCTTCCCCGGAAGGCGGCGCTTTTTTTGCGCTGTGTCAGGGGTCAGGCTGCGGCCTCGGCCTCCGCCAGCGCCTCGGCGGTGGCCTCGAGCACCAGCAGGATCGAGGCGTGGCGGTTCTTGTAGTCGCGCGCAGGCTCCAGCACCTCGTAGCCGGTGAAGGGGGCCGACGGTACCGGGCCGCCCTCCTTCAGCATCGCGCGCAATTCATCTCGTGCACGCTCCACCTCGGCGCGGGTGCGGCCGATCATCTGCGCCCCGGCGATCGCGGCCGAGGCCTGGCCGAGCGCGCAGGCCTTCACATCCTGGCCGAAGGCGGCGATCCGTCCGTCCTTCACCACCACGTCCACCGTCACCGTCGAGCCGCAGAGCGGCGAGCGCTTGCGCGCGGTCGCGGTCGGGTGGTCGAGCCGGCGCGCGTGGGGAATGTCGGCGGCGAGCGCGAGGATGCGCCGGGAATAGAGCTTGATCAGGTCGGTGTCGCTCATGGCTTTTCCCCGGGGGCGATCCCCCCTAGATAGGGCCGAACCCGCCGGAGGAAAAGAGACATGCCCTTCGATCCCGTCACCCTTGCCTATGATTCGCGCGGCCTCGTGCCGGCGATCGCGCAGGATCACGCCACCGGCGAGGTGCTGATGCTCGCCTGGATGAACGCCGAAGCCGTGGCGCGGACGCTGGCCACCGGTCGCGTCACCTACTGGTCGCGCTCGCGCGCCGCCTTCTGGGCAAAGGGCGAGACCTCGGGCCATGTGCAGCGCCTGGTGGAGATGCGGCTCGACTGCGACCGCGACTGCCTTCTGCTGCGCGTCGAGCAAACCGGCCCGGCCTGCCACACCGGCCGCCGGTCGTGCTTCTACACCGCCGTGCGGGGGGGCGCGGAGGTGGAAATCCTGCGGCCCGAGGCGTGACGGCGGCGGCGGGAGCCTCCGGCGGGGGTATTTCGGGCAACGAAGAAGCTCAGGCGAGACCGACCATGCGGCGGATGTCGGCCGGGCTGGCGCCCTCGTCGCGGTAGCGGCGGATCGCGCGGGCATCGTCGCGCTTGGCGAGGCGCTTGCCGTGTTCGTCCCGGATCAGCGGGTGGTGGTGGTAGATCGGCGTCGGCAGGCCGAAGAGGTGCTGGAGGATCACCTGGACCGGGGTGAAGGCGAAAAGGTCTTCGCCGCGGATTACGTGGCTGATCCCCTGGTCGGCGTCGTCGAAGGCGGAGGCGAGGAAATAGGCGACGATCCCGTCGCCCTTGCGGCCGAGGACCACGTCGCCGATCGTCCGGCGCGCGGTCGCGGGGTCGACGTGGTGGGTGCCGGCGTGGGCCGGGCCGGTCTCGGTGAAGGCGAGGCGGTCGGGATCGAGCGCGGCGAGCGCCCGGCCGAGATCGAGCCGGAGCGCGTCGCCCGGCCGGCGGTCTGCCATCGGCCGGCCGCGGCAGGTGCCGGGATAGAGGGCATGGGCCACGCCCTCCTGCGGGGCGGAAGCGGCGGCGCGGATGTCGCCGCGCGAGCAGGAGCAGGGGTAGAGCAGGCCGCGCGGGGCCAGCGTCTCGAGCCGGGCGTTGTAGTCGGCGATATGGTCCGACTGGCGGCGGACCGGCCCGTCCCAGGTCAGGCCGAGCCAGGCGAGGTCGTCGAGGATCGCCGCCTCCCACTCCGGCTTCGACCGTTCGAGATCCGTGTCTTCCATCCTGAGGAGGAATTCGCCCCCTGCGGCACGCGCCATGTCATGGGCGAGGATCGCCGAATAGGCGTGGCCGAGGTGGAGCGGGCCGGTCGGCGAGGGCGCGAACCGGGTCCGCATCAGCTCTGGCCCGCAAGCCATTTCCGGAACGAGGATTTCGCGCGGTCCGTGTAGGCCTTGTAGCGATCCTTGCGCCCCTTCCGTCCGGCCTCGGCGTCGATCGGCGGGAAGAGGCCGAAGTTGACGTTCATCGGCTGGAAGGTCTTCGCCTCGGCGCCGCCGGTGATGTGGCTGACGAGCGCGCCGGTGGCGGTTTCCGGGGGCGGAGGTGCGAGGTCGCGGCCGAGCATTTCCGCCGCCGCCATGCGGCCGGCGAGAAGCCCCATCGCCGCGCTCTCGACATAGCCCTCGACCCCGGTGATCTGTCCGGCGAAGCGGATGTTCGGGCGCGACTTCAGCCGCATCCTTCCGTCGAGCAGTGTGGGAGAGTTGATGAAGGTGTTGCGGTGGATCCCGCCGAGGCGCGCGAATCCCGCGTTCTCCAGGCCGGGAATGCGCCGGAAAACACCGACTTGCGATCCGTGCTTCATCTTGGTCTGGAAACCCACGATGTTGTAGAGCGTGCCGAGCGCGTTGTCGCGGCGGAGCTGGACCACGGCATAGGGCTTGACCCCGGGGAGATGCGCGTTGGTGAGCCCGACCGGCTTCATCGGGCCGAAGCGCAGGGTGTCGCGGCCGCGCTCGGCCATCACTTCGATCGGCAGGCAGCCGTCGAAGTAGCCGGCGGTTTCGCCCTCGTGGAACTCGGTCTTGTCGGCGGCGAGAAGCGCGTCGATGAAGCCGTCGTAGTCCTCTCGCGTCATCGGGCAGTTGAGATAGGCGGTGCGCTCGGCCTCGGTCTCCCCCTTGTCGTAGCGCGACTGCGCCCAGGCGACCGACAGGTCGATCGTGTCGGCATGGACGATGGGCGCGATGGCGTCGAAGAAGGCGAGGCTCGCGGCGCCGGTTTCGGCCCGGATCGCCTCGGCAAGCGCGCCGGAGGTGAGGGGGCCGGTGGCGATGATCCAGTGGCCCGCGGGGGGCAGCTCGGTGACCTCGCCCCCTGCCACCTCGATCAGCGGGTGGGCGCGCAGGGCGGCGGTCACCGCCGCCGCGAAGGGATCGCGGTCGACCGCCAGTGCGCCGCCGGCGGGCAGGCGGTGGCGGTCGGCGGTGGCGATGACCAGCCCGCCCGCGGCCCGCATCTCCCAGTGCAGAAGCCCGACGGCGTTGCGTTCGTCGTCATCGGAACGGAACGAGTTGGAGCAGACCATTTCGGCGAAGTCGCCGGTGCGGTGGGCAAAGGTGCCGATGCGCGGCCGCATTTCGTGCAGCGTGACCGGCACGCCCATCGCGGCCGCCTGCCAGGCCGCCTCGGACCCGGCCATGCCGCCGCCGACGATGTGAAGTCTTCCATCCATGCCGTTCATGTAGTCCGCGGCGGCTGGATTGAAAAGCGATCTGTCCCGGCCAGGGGGCGGGGATCGCCGGGATGCCGGCCGGTGGCGCTGATCGGCGGAGGCGGCACGGCTGCGGCCAGCCCCGGAACGACGAAAGCGGCCCCGCGGGCCGCTTCACGACAGGGTTTCGGAATGTCTGCTCCCGGGGATCGGGGCGGGGGCCCGCTCAGATCCCGACGTCGGCGAGGTAGCCCCGTTCCCGCCGGCGGTGCTTGGCCGCAACCGCGTCCTCGACGATCTCGACGGTACCGAGGTCATGGGGGCGGCGGAGCGCCGCGAGGAACAGGGAGACAAGCCCGCGGCCCGCCGGGCGGTCAATCGTCTGGCTCTGGTAGTCGCCGGCGATGTCGAAAAGGCTCATCTCAGGTTCCTCCGTGAGTGCCCGGCTCCCCGACCGGTTCGGATGTGATCTGGGCGGTGGTCTGCCCGGTGGCATCGCCCATATTCGGGGGCAATTCTTTCCAGCACGTTAACACCCTCTTTCTACACCGGTGGTTGTGGCAAGAATGGGGCCGGTCGAAGGATTTGTTTCGGCACATCTCCAGGGGGCGCCGGGACGAGAGGCGCCACGCCCCGGTCTTGCGAAAAACCGCGGCAGCGACTATCGCCAGTCTGACCTCAGGAAGGCGCGCCCATGAAGTTCCTCGACCTTGCCAAAGTCTATATCCGCTCTGGCGGCGGCGGGGCGGGCTGCGTCTCGTTCCGGCGCGAGAAGTTCATCGAGTTCGGCGGGCCCGATGGCGGTGACGGCGGCAACGGCGGCTCGGTCTGGGCCGAGGCGGTGGAGGGGCTGAACACCCTGATCGACTTCCGCTACCAGCAGCATTTCTTCGCGCGGAGCGGCCAGCCCGGGATGGGCAGCCAGCGCACCGGCAAGTCCGGCGAGGACATCGTGCTGAAGGTGCCGGTCGGCACCGAGATCATCGACGAGGACGAGGAGACGCTGATCGCCGACCTGACCGAGGTCGGGAGCCGGGTGCTGCTCGCCGAGGGCGGCAACGGCGGCTGGGGCAACCTGCGCTTCAAGTCCTCGACCAACCGCGCGCCGAGCCGGGCCAATCCCGGCCAGGAGGGGGTGGAGCGGACGATCTGGCTCAGGCTCAAGCTGATCGCCGACGCAGGTCTGGTGGGCCTGCCCAATGCCGGCAAGTCGACCTTCCTCGCCGCGGTGTCGAACGCGCGCCCGAAGATCGCCGACTATCCCTTCACCACGCTGGTGCCGAACCTCGGCGTCGTCGGCATCGACGGCAAGGAATTCGTCATGGCCGACATTCCCGGCCTGATCGAGGGCGCAAGCGAGGGGCGCGGGCTCGGCGACCAGTTCCTTGGCCATGTCGAGCGCTGCTCCGTTCTCCTGCATCTCGTCGACGGAACATCCTCAACCATCGCAAGGGATTACCGGACGATCCTGGGGGAACTGGAAGCCTATTCCGAAGACCTGGCGGCGAAGCCCCGGATCACCGCGCTGAACAAGATCGACGCGCTTGATGCGAAGACGCTGGCGAACCGCCGGAAGAGTCTCGAGAAGGCGTCGGGCGGCAAGGTCCATCTCCTCTCCGGGGTAAGCGGCGAGGGCGTGCAGCAGGTGCTGCGCGCGCTCTGGGCGATCATCGCCGAGGGCCGGCAGGGGGCGCCAAAGGAGACGACATGGCGGCCGTGACGCCCGACATCGCGGCGGCGCGGCGGCTGGTGGTGAAGATCGGCTCGGCGCTGCTGGTCGATCCGGCGGGCGGGCTCCGCCGCGCCTGGCTGGAAGGGCTCGCCGCCGACGTGGCGGAGGCCAAGGCGCGCGGGGCGGACGTGATCCTGGTCTCCTCGGGCTCGATCGCGCTCGGCCGCCGCGTGCTCGGCCTGCCCGCGGGGGCGCTGACGCTGGACCAGAGCCAGGCTGCCGCCGCCGTCGGCCAGATCCGCCTTGCCCGCGCCTACGAGGAGGTGCTGGCGCCGCACGGGCTGACCGCCGGGCAGGTGCTGGTGACGCTGGAGGATACCGAGGACCGGCGGCGTTACCTCAACAGCCGGGCGACGATGGAGACGCTTCTCGGCCTCGGTGTCGTGCCGATCGTCAACGAGAACGACACGGTAGCGACCGACGAGATCCGCTTCGGTGACAACGACCGGCTGGCGGCGCAGATCGGGGTGACGGTGGGGGCCGACCAACTCGTGCTCCTGAGCGATGTGGACGGATTCTATTCTGACAATCCGAAACTCAACTCGGCCGCGCAACGATTTGAAGTCGTGCAAGGAATCACGTCAGAGATCGAGGCGATGGCGGGCGATCCGGTCTCCGGCCTGTCAAAGGGCGGGATGAAGACCAAGCTGATGGCGGCGAAGACCGCGGTGGCGGGCGGCTGTGCAATGGCGATCATGGAAGGCTCGGTCCTGCGGCCGCTCTCGGCGCTGGCCGGGGGCGCGGCCTGCACCTGGTTTCTGGCCGAGGGCACGCCGCAGCTCGCGCGCAAGCGCTGGATCGCGGCGATGAAGCCGAAGGGGGACCTCAGGCTCGATGCCGGCGCGGCGGCGGCACTCGGCCAGGGCAAGTCGCTTCTCGCGGCAGGGGTGACGGAGGTGCGGGGCGCCTTCGGGCGAGGCGATCCGGTGGCGATCCTCGGTCCCGCGGGCGAGGCGCTGGCCAAGGGCCTTGTCCGCTATACCGCGGCAGAGGCCCGGGCCATTGCCGGGCGCCGGTCGGGTGACATCGAGGGTATTCTCGGCTATGCCGGGCGCGGCCCGATGGTGCACCGTGACGACATGGCCCGGTGAGCGCAGGCCGGAGGCGGAACATGAGCGATCAGAAAGAGTTGGGCGACGTTCCTCAGGTCATGTCAGAACTCGGCCTTGCCGCCCGTGCGGCCGCGGCGGAGCTGGCTTTCGCACCCGCCGGACAGAAGCGCGCGGCCATCGAGGCGGCTGCCGAGGCCGTGCTGGCGGCGCGCAAGGAGATCCGGGCCGCCAATGCCGAGGACCTCGCCTACGGCAAGGCCAAGGGTCTTTCGTCGGCGATGATGGACCGGCTGATGCTCGACGAGGGACGGATCGGTGGCATCGTCGCGGGTCTGAAGGCGGTTGCGGCGCAGCGCGACCCGGTGGGCGAGGTGATCGCCGCCTGGGACATGCCCTCGGGGCTCCACATCGAACGGGTGCGCACGCCGCTCGGCGTGATCGGCGTGATCTATGAGAGCCGCCCGAATGTGACGGCGGATGCCGGTGCGCTCTGCCTGAAGGCGGGCAATGCGGTGATCCTCCGGGGCGGGTCGGAAAGCTTCCATTCCTCGCGCGCGATCCATGCCTGCCTTGTGGCGGGGCTGAATGCCGCCGGCCTTCCGCAGGCGGCGATCCAGCTCGTGCCCACCCGCGACCGCGCCGCGGTAAGCGAGATGCTGCGGATGGTCGGGCAGATCGACGTGATCGTCCCGCGGGGCGGCAAGGGCCTTGTCGGCCTGGTGCAGGCGGAGGCGCGGGTGCCGGTCTTCGCCCATCTCGAGGGCATCTGCCACATCTATCTCGACCGCGACGCCGACCCTGAAAAGGCGCGGCGGGTGGTGCTGAACGCCAAGATCCGGCGTCCGGGAATCTGCGGTGCGGCCGAATGCCTCCTCGTCCACAAGGACGTGGCCGCAACGCTCGGCCAGGAGATCGTCGACGCCCTCGTCGCTGCCGGGGTTGAGGTCCGGGCCGAGGGGTTGCGTGGGAGCAGGTCGGCCGAAGCCGATGATTTCGGACGCGAATTCCTCGACATGGTGATGGCGGCGAAGGTCGTGGAGGACGTCGATGGCGCCATTGCCCATATCCGCAGCTACGGCAGCCAGCATACCGAGGCGATCCTGACCGAGAACGAGGCCACCGCCCGGCGGTTCTTCGAACGGCTCGATTCGGCGATCCTGATGCGCAACGCCTCGACCCAGTTCGCCGACGGCGGCGAGTTCGGCATGGGGGCCGAGATCGGCATCGCCACCGGCAAGCTCCATGCCCGCGGGCCGGTCGGGGCCGAGCAGCTCACCTCTTTCAAGTATCTCGTCACCGGCGACGGGACGATACGGCCCTGACCGGCCCTGAGGTCAGTAGCGCAGCGCGATCTCGTGTTCGCCGAGCCGCAGCGTGACGCTCCGGGCCTGGCGCTCCAGTTCGGTCGCGAAGAGCGCGAACTGCACCTGTGCGGCGGTGATCTCGCCGCCCGCCTCGCCGCGCAGCCGGGCCCAGAGGGGGGGCTCGATCTTCAGCTTCGGCGCTTCGGCCCCGATCTGCCAAAGGCCGCCGTCGGTCGCCACCCGGATGCGGCCCCCGAACGGCAGCGCGCTTTCCAGGCACTGAAGCGCGAGGAAGGCGAGCTTCGCCTCGCCCCGCGCGGCGTCGCCCGCCACCTCCCAGTCGATCTTCAGCCGCCCGCCCCGCGTCATGTCATCGAGGATCGAGCGGATCTCGGCGCGGGACACGCCCTGGCCCGGCGCGGCCGCACCATAGGCGATGCGGAAGAAGCGGATGCGGGCGTTGGCGTTGGTGACGCTTTCGGCGATCAGCGCCAGCTCCGGCCCCGGCACTGCCCCGGTCATCGTCAGAAGCTCCACCCCGTTGCCGATCGCGCCGAGCGGGCTGATAAGATCGTGGCAGATGCGCGAGCCGAGAAGGGCGATCAGGTCGGTCGTGTCGGCGGGCATTGGCGATCCTGCGCGGCGGAGGGCGGAAGGTGAACGGAATCCTTGAGCCGGGAATGCTGGTGCGTCATCCGGGTCGGCCGGACTGGGGGCTGGGCCAGGTGCAGTCGCGCATCGGGCGGCGCATCACCGTGAACTTCGAACATGCCGGCAAGGTCGTGATCGACGGCGAACGCGTGGCACTGGTTCTGGTCATCGGGCCCGAGGATTGACTTCCGGATGCGCCGGGAACGCTAGCACACCCTTGGGTGGAGTCAACGCGGCCCGTTCCGCCCCTCTGTTGCAAATCCGGTCCCCCCCGCCTACAACGCCGGGGCATTCGGAACGACGCGGGTGTGGTGCAGAGAATGACCCCCGATACCTCGCATTTCCAGGTCCGTCTGGCCCTGTGCGAGGCTGATCGTCTTGCGGCAGAGCGGCTGCGCTACCGCGTCTTCGTCGAGGAGCTGGGCGGCGACGGACCGCTGGTTGATCACGCCGGGCGGTTCGAGCGCGACGAGTTCGATCCGGTCAACGATCACCTGATCCTCGTCGACGCCACGCGCGATGCGGCAGCACTCGATCATGTCGTCGGCGTCTATCGGCTGCTCAGAAGCGACCGGGCGGCCGCCTTCGGGCGGTTCTATTGCGACAGCGAATACGATCTCGGGCCGCTTCGCGCGACCGGCCGGCGACTGCTGGAGCTTGGCCGGTCCTGCGTCGACGCGCGCCATCGCGGCGGCACCGCGATGTTCCTCTTGTGGAACGCGCTGGCCGACTATGTGCTGGAACATGGTATCGAGGTGCTGTTCGGTGTGGCGAGCTTCCACGGCACCGATGTCGAGGCGCTGAAACTGCCGCTCTCGTGGCTGCATCACCACCACCTCGCGCCCGAGGCGCTAAGGGTCCGCGCGCTGCCGGGGCACTATCAGCGGATGGACCTGACTCCGGCCGCCGCACTCGACCGGCGGGCGGCGATGGTGGCGATGCCGGCGCTGATCAAGGCCTATCTCCGGCTCGGCGGTTTCGTCGGCGACGGCGCCTACATCGATCATGCGTTCAACACCACCGACGTGTGCCTTCTGATGGACACTTCCGCGATGAGCGAGCGGCACAAGGGGTTCTACACCCGCAAGCACGAGACGCGACCGTGACGACCTGGCGCGAGGTCGATCCCGCCGACGCGGTCCCGCTCGCGCCCGCGGGTCTGGTGCTGGCGCTTTTGCGCGGGTCGATCCTGGGCGCGGTCACCGGGGGCGGGCTGGGGATCCTCCTTCTTGTCCGACTGGTCGAGCGGCCGTTGTTCGGGCTCGACCGTCCGCTCACGCCGCACATCACCCGGGCCGTGTGCCGGGCGGCCTTTCCGATCCTCGGGATGCGCTACAGCGTGCGGGGCACGCCGATGCGCCACCGGGGCGCCGTGGTGTCCAACCATGTCTCCTGGCTCGACATCTTCGCGCTCAACGCCTGCCAGACGGTCTATTTCGTCGCCAAGTCGGAAGTTGCGCGCTGGCCATTCGTCGGCTGGCTGGCGCGGGCAACGGGAACCGCCTTCATCGCCCGCGATCGCCGCGCGGCAAAGGCGCAGCAGGCCTTGTTCGAAGACCGTATCCGCGCCGGGCACAAGCTGATGTTCTTCCCCGAGGGCACCTCGACGGACGGGCTGAGGGTGCTGCCCTTCAAGTCCACGCTCTTTGCCGCGTTCTACACCCACGGGCTCGACCAGATCATGCAGATCCAGCCGGTGAGCCTTGTCTATGAGGCGCCGGAAGGTCGGTGCGACCGCTTCTACGGCTGGTGGGGCGACATGAACTTCGCCTCGCATCTCATCAAGGTGCTTGCACAATTCCGGCAAGGCTCGATCGCGGTCGTGTTCCACGATCCGGTCGCGGTCGACGCGATGCCGTCGCGCAAGGAGCTTGCGCGGCAGTGCGAGGACGCGGTGCGCACCGGCGTTGGCGGCCTGCTCGGGCCCCGCCTTCAGGGCTGACGCTCAGCCGAGCGGGGCGAGGAGAGCGCGGAGCGCGGCAAGGGGATCGTCCGTCCCCCAGATTTCCGGCCCGATGCCGAGGAAATCCGTCACTGGGGCGAGATCGGCCACCAGCGCCAGGGTCAACCCGCCCTCGGCCACCACCGGCACCTCGATCATCTCCGACCACCAGGCGAAAAGATCGCGGTCGGCCCGCGCGCCGGTGCCGAGAAGCGTCTCGCCGGCCGGCCCGAAGGCCACGTAGTCCGCCCCGGCCTCGGCCGCGTTCATCCCCTCGTGACGGGTCGTGCCGCAGAAGGCGCCGACGATGGCGTCGGACCCCAGCGCCTTGCGCGCGGCGCGCACATTGCGGGCGCCATTGGTCAGATGCACGCCGTCGAGCCCGTGGCGTTCGGCGATCTGGAGATGCGTTTCCGCCACCACCGCCACATCGCGGTCATGCGCGACCGCGCGCAGCGCGTCGGCGGCGCGGCCGATATGGTCTGCGTCGCTTGTGGCAAGGCCGAAGCGCAGGCAGGCCACGTCGACCCCGTCGAGGACGCGGGCGAGACGGTCGGGGAACGACTCGAGGTCGAGGCCGGGCGGGGTGATGAGGTAGATCTGCGGGCGGTCTTCAGCGGCCATGCAAGGCTCCGGGAGGCGGTGGCGCGGTTGGTGGCATCGGTAGTGCGGGCCCGCCTTAGCGCAGATCAGAGGGTTTGGCTACGGGGCCGGCCGGGAGGGGGGCCGCTTGCCGCCTCATGCGCAAGCGCGTATCAGGCCGGCATGCCGACCGACACGCCGCCGCTTCAGCCCGTCTTCGTCCTCGTCCGTCCGCAGATGGGCGAGAACATCGGCGCGGCGGCCCGCGCGATGCTGAACTTCGGCCTCGCCCGGATGCGGATGGTCGATCCGCGCGACGGCTGGCCCAATCCGCGCGCCGTCGCGATGGCCTCCGGCGCCGCGGGAAGGGTGCTCGACCATGCCGGCGTTTTCCCGACGCTGCCCGAGGCGGTGGCGGATTGCGCCTTCGTCTTCGCCACCACCGCGCGGGGTCGCGACCTGACCAAGCCGGTGATGACGCCCGAGCGCGCGATGGACCACGCCCGCGCGCTGTCTGCCGCGGGGCAGAGGGTCGCCGTGCTTTTCGGCCCCGAACGCGCCGGCCTGGAAAACGAGGACGTGGCGCGGGCGAATGCGATCATCTCGGTGCCGGTCAACCCCGCGTTCCCCTCGCTGAACCTCGCGCAGGCGGTGCTGCTCTGCGCCTACGAATGGGGCCGGCAGGGGGCGGCGGCGGCGCCGGAGGTGCTGGCGCTTGCCGGGACGGATCTCGCCAGTGCGGTCGAGGTCGAAAAGCTCGGCGATCATTTCGAGGAGCGGCTGGACGCGGCCGGGTTCTTCTTCCCCGAGACCAAGGCCGAGGGCATGAAGCTCAACCTCCGCAACCTCTGGAGCCGGATGCCGCTGACCCGCGCCGACGTGCAGACGCTCCACGGGATGCTCCGCCAGCTCCTGCGGCGGCGCGACCCGTAGGCGGGCAGGGCGCCGGGCAGGCCCGGCCGCTCTTGAAGGCGGCCGGCCTCCGGCCTAGTGTCCGCCCGCGGAAGGACAGAGGCGCCGATGGCGGGCAAGCGCAGCATCTTCGAGGAGGTCGGCCAGGAAGCGCCCCGCGCCGAGGCGCCGAAGGGTGGCATGATCGACGCCGGCCGCGGCGGCGCGCGGGGTGGGATCCGGGCCTGGCTTGCCGTCCTCTTCGTGCTCGTCGTGGCGATGATCGCCGTGGGCGGGCTGACGCGGCTGACCGACAGCGGCCTGTCGATCACCGAATGGCGCCCCGTCACCGGAGCGCTGCCGCCGATGACCGAGGCTGACTGGCAGGCGGAATATGCCAAATACCAGGCGAGCCCCGAGTTCCAGTTGCAGAACCAGCAGATGGGGCTCGACGCGTTCAAGACGATCTACTGGTGGGAATGGGGCCATCGCCAGCTCGGCCGGGTGATCGGCCTCGTCTGGGCGGCGGGCTTCGCCTTCTTCTGGGCGACGCGGCGGATTCCGCCCGGCTGGAGGGGACGGCTTCTCCTGCTCGGCGGGCTCGGCGCGCTCCAGGGCGCGATCGGCTGGTGGATGGTGGCGTCGGGGCTGACCGGGCGGATGGTCGATGTCGCCTCCTACCGGCTCGCCATCCACCTTGGCCTCGCCTTCGCCATTCTCGGCTTCATCGCCTGGGACATGCTCTCGCTGTCGCGAAGCGAGCCGGCGCTTCTCCAGGCGCGGCGCGCGCGAGAGGGGCGGCTCGTCCCGCTCGCCACCGGGCTGATGCACCTCGCCTTCCTGCAGATCCTGCTCGGCGCGCTGGTCGCCGGGATCGACGCCGGCCGGGCCTTCCCGACCTGGCCGCTGATGGGCGAAAGCTTCTTTCCGGCCGATGCCTTCTACCTGCCCGGGGGCGGGTCGAAAATCCTCGCCTTCTTCGAGAACCCCGGGCTGGTGCAGTTCGTCCACCGGATCGCGGGCTACCTGCTTCTGGCGCTGGCCATCTTCGCCTGGGCGCGCGCCCGCCGCTCGGCCCATCCGGCGACGCGCGGGGGGTTCGCCTGGGCCGGGGTGGCGGTCTTCGGCCAGGTCGTCCTTGGCATCGTCACCGTCCTTCATGCCGCGCCGCTGTCGCTGGGGCTACTCCACCAGTTGGGCGCGGTCGCGGTCTGGGTGATGATCCTGCGGGCCCGCCACCGGGCGCAGTATCCGGTCGTCGCCTCGATCCGGGGGGCGAGATGACCGCATACCAGGACGTGATGGCGTTTCAGCGCGAGACCGAGGCGCTGGCGCAGATCGCCGGCCGGCTCGGCTGGGACCAGGAGACGATGATGCCCGCCGGCGCCGCCCACCAGCGCGGCGAGGAGATGGCCGCGATCGAGGGCGTGCTGCATGCCCGGCGCACCGATCCGCGCGTGGGCGACTGGCTCACCCGCGCCGAGGCCCCGGATGCAGCGGGGGCGCGGGCGCTTTCGCTGATCGCCCGCGCCTACGGGCGCAACGCGGCGGTTCCCGCCGGGCTCGCCTCAGAGATCGCGCGCGTCACCAGCGTCGCCCAGGGCATCTGGGCCGAGGCGCGGGCGAGAGACGACGTCGCGCATTTCCTGCCGACGCTGGAGCGGGTGGTGGCGCTGGTGCACGAAAAGGGGCAGGCGCTGGCGGCTTCCGGATACGGGCAGGGCGACCCCTACGACGCGCTTCTCGATGACTACGAACCGGAGGCGACGGCCGGGGGAATCGCCGCGATCTTCGACCGGATGCGGCCGCGGCTGGTGGCGTTGCGCGAGGCGATCCTGGGTGCCGACCGCCATCCCGCACCGCTCGCGGGCCATTTCGCCGAGGTGCGGCAACTCGGGCTTGCCCGTGATCTCGCCACCGCCTTCGGCTACGACTGGACCCGCGGGCGGCTCGACCTGGCGGTGCATCCGTTCTCGGCAGGCTCCGGCAACGACGTTCGGATCACCACGCGGGTGGTGGAGGCAGAGCCCTTCAACTGCTTCTATTCGACGATCCACGAGGTCGGCCACGCTGCCTATGAACAGGCGATCGACCAGGCGCATCTTCTCACCCCGCTCGGCGCCGGCGTGTCGATGGGCGTGCACGAAAGCCAGAGCCGGATCTACGAAAACCAGCTCGGCCGCAGCCGCGCCTTCAGCCACTGGCTTCACGGCCAGATGCGCGCGGTCTTCGGCGATTTCGGCATCGCCTCGCCGGGCGAGTTCTACCGCACCGTGAACCGGGTCCAGTCGGGCTTTGTCCGCACCGAGGCCGACGAGGTGCATTACAACCTGCACATCATGATGCGCTTCGACCTGGAGCGCGACCTGTTCGCCGGCCGGCTTGCGGTGTCCGACCTCGAGGATGCCTGGAACACCCGCTTCGCCAGGGACTTCGGCGTGGCGGTGGACCGGCCGGCGCACGGGATGCTCCAGGACGTGCACTGGTCGGTCGGGCTCTTCGGCTACTTCCCCACCTACACGCTCGGCAACGTCTATGCCGGCTGCCTGCACAAGGCGATGCGCGCCGACCTGCCCGACCTCGATGCGGCGCTGGAGAAGGGCGACGCGCGGCCGGCGACCGACTGGCTGCGCGAGAAGGTCCAGCGTTTCGGCGGTCTTCTCGGGCCTGCCGACCTGATCGGGCGCGCCTGCGGCTTCCCGCCGGACGAGGGGCCGCTTCTCGACTATCTCGAGGCGAAGTTCCGTGCGATCTACGCGCTCTGAACCATGAGCCGCGACGAGAGGTTGGGGGTCTGGGTGCTGGCGGTCGGGCAGACGCTCGGCTTCGCCACGCTGGTGTTCTCCTTCGGGGGCATCCTGCCCGCGCTTCTCGACGGCAGCGGCTGGAGCCGGGCGGAGCTGGCGCTCGGCCCGACGCTCGCGCTTCTGGTCTCGGCGGTGCTGGCGCCGGTCTCCGGCCGGCTGGTCGACGCCGGCCACGGCGCGGCGCTGCTTGCCTGGGCGGCAGCGCTTGGCGCGGCGGGGCTTCTGACGCTGTCCGGGGTCGGCAGCCATGCGGCGTGGCTGGCCTGCTGGGCGCTGGTCGGCCTCGGCCAGGCGGGCAGCCTCTACGAGACCTGCTTCGCCTTCCTCACCCGCCGGCTCGGCGGCGAGGCGCGGGGCGCGATCATCCGCATCACCGTCCTTGCCGGCTTCGCCTCCTCGCTCGCCTTTCCGGTGGGCGCCTGGGCGGGGGCGGCCCTCGGCTGGCACGGGGCGCTCGGCGTCTTCGCCCTCCTGCAACTGGCGATCACGGTGCCGGCCAACCTTTACGGCGCACAGCTTCTGCGCCGCGGCCAGCGCCGCGGGCCTGCGATGGTCGAGACCCCGAAGGGTGCGGTGCGGACGGCGATCGCCAAGCCGGAGTTCTGGGTGCTCGCCGCGATCTTCGCGCTGATGATCGGCGGCCACATGATGCTGGTGAGCTTTGCCCTGCCGATCATGGAGGACCGCGGCGCGGGGACGACGCTCGCCGTCGTCGTCGCCTCCTCGGTGGGGCCGATGCAGGTGGCGGGGCGGCTCTTCCTGATGGTCGGCGCCGACCGGATCGGCTCGGGCCGCGCCGCCCGCGTCATCACGCTCGGCCTCGCGGTGGCGAGTGCGGCGCTCCTTCTTGCCGCCGGCCAGCCGGTGCTGATGTTCGCCTATGCGGTGTTCCAGGGGGCCTCGATCGGCATCGCCTCGATCCTACGGCCGCTTCTCATCGCCGAGGCGCTGGGGCGCGAGAACTTCGGCGCGGTGTCGGGCGCGCTCGCCACCGCGCCGCTCTCCGCCTCGGCCGCAGCGCCCTATCTCGGCGCGCTGCTGATCGGCTGGGGCGGGGTGCCGCTCCTCTTGGCGGCGACTCTCTGCTTCGCACTTCTCGCCTTCGCCGGAACGCTCTGGCTCGCCGGCCGCGGCATCTGACGCGTCAGGCCCAGTCGGGCTTGCGCTTGTCGAGGAAGGCCGCGATCCCTTCCTCGGTGTCGCGCCAGAGCATGTTTTCCACCATCACCCCGGCGGCGTGGTCGTAAGCCTCGGCGCGGGTCATCTCGATCTGGTCGTAGAAGGCACGCTTGCCGATCTTCACCGCGGCGGTGAGCTTGGCGGCAACGGTCTCGGCCAGTGCGCGCGTCTCGGGGCCGAGCGCCTGCGACGGCACCGCCCGGTTGATCAGGCCCGCGGCCAGCGCCCGGTCGGTGTCGATGAAGGCGCCGGTCGTCAGCATCTCGAAGGCCACCTTGCGCGGCACGTTGCGGGAAAGCGCCACCATCGGGGTGGAGCAGAAGAGCCCGATGTTGACGCCGTTGACGCCGAACCGCGTGCCCTCGGCCGCGACCGCCATATCGCAACTGGCGACCAACTGGCAGCCCGCGGCGGTGGCGATGCCGTGGACCTCGGCGATCACCGGCTGGGGTAGGGCGGGGATCATCTGCATCACCTCGGCGCAAGCCGCGAAGAGACCGGCGAAATAGGCCCGGCCCTTGTCGGGCGCGGCCCGGCCGGCCTGCATCTCCTTCAGGTCGTGGCCGGCGCAGAAGGCCTTGCCCGCGCCCCTGAGGATCACCACACGGGTGGCGCGATCCTCGGCCAGCCGGGTGAATTCCGCCTTGAGTGCGGCCAGCATCGCGTCGGAGAGCGCATTGAGGCTTGCCGGCGCGTTCAGCGTCAACGTGGCGATGCCGCCCGCGTCCTCGCGCAGAAGAAGATCGCTCATCTTGCCATTCCCTCCCTTTGCGGGAAGCTTAGGCCGAGGCTGCGGGAGAGGGAAGATGCAGGCGGTGATGACCGAGGCGGAGCTGGCCGGATTCCTGGCGCGGGAATTTCCCCAGGTGAGCGGCGATTTCCGCATCGAGCGGCTGACCCCGGAGGGGATCGAGATGCGGCTCTGCGTCGCCGATCGCCACCTCAGGCCGGGCGGCACGGTTTCGGGGCCGACCATCTTCGCGCTGGCGGACGTGGCGGTCTATCTCGCGCTTCTGGCGCGGATCGGGCCGGTGGCGCTCGCCGTCACCACCGGCGCCAGCATCGACTTCTTGCGCAAGCCGGAAGCGGGGCGCGACCTGATCGGTAGCGCGCGGCTTCTCAAGCTCGGCCGGGTGCTGGTGGTGGGAGAGGTGATGGTCCGGTCCGAAGGGCGGGAGGAGCCGGTGGCGCGGGCCAGCATGACCTATTCGATTCCGCCCAACCGGTGACGGCGCCGCATCGGGGCGGCGCCGCGGAAGTGCGGGGGCGGGAGTGCGGGCGGATCGGAGGCAGGATGCACCGGCTACGGCACAGCCTGCGCCCGGCGGCCTATTCCTTGATCACATGCCACTTGCCGCCCATGCCGTCGCCGGCCATGTCGCCCTTGGCCTTGTCTTCGGCGTAGAAATAGACCGGCTTGCCGTCATAGGTCCATTGCTTGGTGCCGTCGGTGCGCTCGACCGTCGCCCAGCCCTCCTTCATGGCGTCGCCCTCGTTGGCCAGATAGGGCGGCCATTTGGCGGCGCAGTCGTCATAGCAGGTTGGGGTGCCGCCGGTGTCCGCATCGAAGGTGTAAAGCGTCATGCCGTTGGCATCGGTCAGCATTTCCTGGGCCAGAGCCGCGGGGGCGGTGCCGCAGACGGCAAGGACCGCGAGTGCCGCGCGCAGAGTGTTCGCATTCATGTCGTTCCTCCTGTTCGCTCGAGGGCCGGCGGGGACTGGGACGGTGAAGACCGGGATGACGAAGACGGGGCCGGCGCCGTGCAGTCTACGCCTTTACGCCCCGTTTGCGCCCGGGGGCGCCGGTCACGAAACCGGGATCGGCGATGGCCCGCCGATGGTGTCGGGATGGCGGCCGCGCCGGGTTACAGAAACCCTTCGCCGCCGCAGGCCGCGCAGCGCGTGGTCCTCAGGCCGAAGCAGCCCGAGCAGCGGTCGAACTTCGGCCTGCCGAGGCCATCGGTCCCGGTCATCACCTGCCCGCTGCCGCCGCAGATCTGGCAGGGCGCGCGGCCCGATCCGTGGCAGCGGTGGCAGCGCCGCCGCACCGGCGGGGTCTGTGGTTTCTGGTGGCCGGGTGTGGTCATGTCGTGTCGGTGCCGTCCTGGGCGGTTCCTGTCGCTCTTTGCGGGGCCAAGAGAGCACAGGACGCCCCTGCTGTCACCATCCTGTCCGGGCACGCGGCCTGTCCGCGGCGCGCGGCGGGCGCGCGATTTCGTCGCCGGCTATGGGGTATTTTGATACCTATTTTCTAACTATTTGAATTTGCTTGGGTAAATCTTTGCAAACGATCTTGACCTGTCGGCGCAGATCGGGGAAAACCCCGCATCCGTTTTCCGGGCGGCCTTCGGGCTGCCCACGATCCCGAACCCGAAGGGCCGACAATGAAGACCTATACCGCGAAACCGGCGGAGATCGAGAAGAAGTGGATCCTGATCGACGCCGAGGGCGTCGTTCTGGGCCGCCTCGCCACGATCGTCGCCAACCGGCTGCGTGGCAAGCATAAAGCCAC
>JAUQYB010000086.1 GCA_030837825.1 Albidovulum sp. | reverse complement strand
GGCGCTGACCTCGGGCGCGGCGCTGGCCGATCCGGCGATCATCTACGACCTCGGCGGCAAGTTCGACAAATCCTTCAACGAAGCGGCCTTCAACGGCGCCGAGAAGTGGAAGGCCGAGACCGGCGGCACCTACAAGGAGCTCGAGATGCAGTCCGAGGCGCAGCGCGAACAGGCGCTGCGCCGCCTGGCCGAGGCGGGCGCGAACCCGGTGGTGATGACCGGCTTCGCCTTCGGCGACGTTCTCAACAAGGTGGCCCCCGACTTCCCCGACACCAGGTTTGCGATCATCGACATGGTGGTCGAACAGCCGAACGTGAAATCGGTCGTGTTCAACGAACACGAGGGCTCCTACCTCGTCGGCATGCTGGCGGCGATGGCCTCGAAGACCGGCACCGTCGGCTTCGTCGGCGGCATGGACATCCCGCTGATCCGCAAGTTCGGCTGCGGCTATGTCGAGGGCGTCAAGGCGGCGAATCCCGACGCCACGGTCGTGCTGAACATGACCGGCACCACGCCCGCCGCCTGGAACGACCCGGTGAAGGGCGCCGAGCTTGCCAAAGCGCAGAAGGCGCAGGGCGCGGACGTGATCTATGCCGCCGCCGGCGGCACCGGCATCGGCGTCCTCCAGGCCGCGGCGGACGAGGGCATCCTCTCGATCGGCGTCGACAGCAACCAGAACTACCTGCATCCCGGCCAGGTCCTGACCTCGATGGTCAAGCGCGTCGACAACGCGGTCTACGGGGCGTTCACGGAAGGTGCCGAGATGACCACGGGGATCAACGTCATGGGGCTTGCCAACGACGGCGTCGGCTATGCGCTGGACGACAACAACGCCAGCCTGATCACCGACGAGATGAAGGCCAAGGTCGACGAGGCCAAGGCCAAGATCATCTCCGGCGAGATCAAGGTGCACGACTACATGTCCGACAACACCTGCCCGGTCGCGACCTTCTGATGGCCCCGGGCGCAGCGGCAGGGCGGCCGGAAACGGCCGCCCCCCTCGCCATCGAACTCAAGGGAATCTCGAAAGCCTTCGGCCCGGTGCAGGCCAACAAGGACATTTCGATCCGGGTGGCGAAGGGCACGATCCACGGCATCATCGGCGAGAACGGCGCCGGCAAGTCGACGCTGATGTCGATCCTCTACGGCTTCTACAAGGCTGACGCGGGCGAGATTCTGATCAACGGCCGCCCGACGCAGATCCCCGACAGCCAGGCCGCGATCCGCGCCGGCATCGGCATGGTCTTCCAGCATTTCAAGCTGGTGCCGAACTTCACCGTGCTGGAAAACGTCATCCTCGGGGCCGAGGACGGGGCGCTTCTCAGGCCCTCGCTGGCCAAGGCGCGCAAGGTGCTGGGCGATCTGGCACGGGAATACGAGCTGGACGTCGACCCCGACTCGCTGGTCGAGGAGCTGTCGGTGGGCCACCAGCAGCGGGTGGAAATCCTCAAGGCGCTCTACCGCAACGCCGAGATCCTGATCCTCGACGAACCCACCGGCGTGCTCACTCCCGACGAGGCCGACCACCTCTTCCGCATCCTGAGGGGCCTGAAGGAGCAGGGCAAGACGATCATCCTCATCACCCACAAGCTGCGCGAGATCATGGAGATCACCGACACCGTGAGCGTGATGCGCCGGGGCGAGATGACCGCGACGGTCAGGACGGCAACCACCAGCCCCGAGGCACTGGCCGAGATGATGGTCGGCCGCAAGGTGCTGCTCGACGTCGCCAAGGGACCGGCGCGCCCCGGCCCGGTCGTCCTTGAGGTGGAGAACCTGCGCGTTGTCGATGCCGACAGGGTGGAACGTCTGCGCGGCATCTCCTTCCAGATCCGTGCGGGCGAGATTCTCGGCATCGCCGGCGTCGCCGGCAACGGCCAGTCGGAGCTTCTCGAGGTGCTGGGCGGCTTTCGCCGCGCCACCGGCAGCGTTCGGCTGAACGGCGAGGCGCTCGACCTCACCGGCACGAAGTCCGACGGCCAGACGCGGCGCGCGCAGGGCATCAGCCATGTGCCCGAAGACCGCCAGCGCCTCGGCATGATCATGGACTTCACCGCCTGGGAGAACATGGCCTTCGGCTATCACAACGACCCGGCCTACCAGAGGAACCGGCTCTTGATGGACAACGAGGCGATCCTTCGGGACACCCGTGGCAAGATGGAACGCTTCGACGTGCGCCCGCCGATCGCCACCCTGCCGGCCAAGAGCTTCTCCGGCGGCAACCAGCAGAAGCTGATCCTCGCCCGCGAGATCGAGCGCAACCCCGAGCTTCTGCTCGTCGGCCAGCCCACCCGCGGCGTGGACATCGGTGCGATCGAGTTCATCCACCGGCGGATCGTGGAGCTGCGCGACGCCGGGAAGGCGATCCTGCTCGTCTCGGTCGAGCTTGACGAAATCCTCGGCATGGCCGACCGCATCGCGGTGATGTTCGACGGCCGCATCATGGGCGAACGCGACCCGGAAAAGACCAACGAGCGCGAGCTTGGCCTGATGATGGCCGGCGTCGTTGCCGGGGGGCAGGCCGCATGACCCGCCTTCCCCGCTGGGCCGACCTCGTTCTCGTGCCGCTGATCAGCCTGCTGCTGGCGGGCATCATCTCGGCCCTCGTCATCCTCGCCATCGGCCAGAGCCCGATGGAGGCGCTGCGAACGATGGTCGATGGCGCGGTCGGCTCGGCCTATGGCTGGGGCTATACGCTCTACTACGCCACCAGCTTCATCTTCACCGGCCTGTCGGTGACGGTCGCGTTCCACGCCAGCCTCTTCAACATCGGCGGCGAGGGGCAGGCGCAGCTCGGGGGGCTCGGCGTGGCGCTCGTCTGCCTCGCGGTTCCCTGGCCGCACTGGACGAGCGCGCTGCCGGCCGCGATGGCGGCGGCGGCGCTCTTCGGCGCGGCCTGGGCGGCTGTGCCCGCCTATCTCCAGGCCCGGCGCGGCAGCCATATCGTGATCACCACGATCATGTTCAACTACATCGCGGCGGCGCTTCTGATCTATGTCCTCGTGGAACACCTGCGCCCCCCCGCCAGCATGGACCCCGCGAGCGCGCGTTTCCCCGCCGGCGCGGCGCTGCCCACGCTGCACGAAATTCCCGGCCTCTCGCTGATCTTCACCAAACAGGTGCCGGCGAACGTGACGCTCTTCGTGGCGCTGGTTGCCTGCTGGCTGGTCTGGCTGCTCTTGTGGCGCACCCGGCTCGGCTACGAGATCCGCGCCTTCGGCAAGTCCGAACCGGCCGCGCTCTACGCCGGCATCAATCCGTTCCGGGTGACGATGATCGCCATGCTGATCTCGGGCGCGCTTTCCGGGCTGATGTCGATCAACAACGTGATGGGCGAGGCCGGGCGGCTCCTGCAGAACTCGTCCGAAGGCGCGGGCTTCATCGGCATCGCCGTCGCGCTGATGGGCCGCAATCACCCGGTCGGCGTCTTCCTGGCCGCGATCCTCTTCGGCTTCCTCTATCAGGGCGGCGCCGAGCTTGGCCTCTGGACGGCGATCCCGATCGAACTCAGGACCGTCGTGCAGGGGCTGGTGATCCTCTTCACCGGCGCGCTCGACTACATGGTGCGGATGTTCCTCGGCCTCTTCTTCCGGCCGCGCGCGGCGGCGGTGGCGTGATGGACTACGCCACGCTTCTCCAGATCCTCGACTCGACGCTGCGGCTCGCCACGCCGCTCCTGCTCGCCTGCCTCGCAGGGCTCTATTCCGAACGCTCCGGCGTCTTCGACATCGGGCTCGAGGGCAAGATGCTGATGGCGGCGATGTGCACCGGCGCCGCCGCCGCCCTGACCGGCAATGTCTGGGTCGGGCTTCTGGCCGGCATCGCCGGGTCGATGGTCTTTGCCGCCATCCACGGGGTCGCCTCGATCACCTTCCGGGGCAACCAGCTCATCTCCGGCGTCGCGCTCAACTTCGTGGCCTCGGGGATCACCGTCCTTGCCGCGCAATCGCTCTTCCGGCAGGGCGGGCGCACCCCGCCCCTGTCTGGCGAGGCGCGTTTCAACCCGATCACGCTTCCCTTCGCCGACGCCATCGGCCAGGTGCCCCTCGTCGGCCCCTTCTACCGCGAGGTCGTCTCGGGCCACGGCGTGCTGGTCTACGTGGCACTTCTCTCGGTGCCGCTCACCTGGTGGCTGCTCTACCGCACCCGCTTCGGCCTGCGGCTCAGGGCGGTCGGCGAAAACCCTGCCTCGGTCGATACCGCCGGCATCTCGGTGGTGCGGCTGCGCTATACCGCGCTGGCGATCACCGGCATCCTCTGCGGCATCGCCGGCGCCTACATGGCGGCGGGCCTTCAGGCGGGCTTCGGCAAGGAGATGACGGCGGGGCGCGGCTACATCGCGCTCGCCGCGCTGATCTTCGCCAAGTGGCGCCCGTGGTATGCGCTGATGGCGACGCTGCTCTTCGGCTTCTTCCAGGCGCTGGCGCTCAGGCCCGACGTGATCAAGAACACGGTGGGCTTCGACGTGCCGGTGCCGATGCTCGATGCCCTGCCCTACATCCTCACCGTGATCGTTCTGGCGGGCTTCGTCGGCCGCGCGATCCCGCCGCGCGCCGGAGGCGAGCCCTATGTCAAGGAGCGCTGAGCTTGCCGCCATCGTCCGCGACCGGGCCGGCGCCGAGCCGGTCAGCCACGGGCTGATCCTCGGCTCGGGGCTTGGCCACATCGCGGCCGAGGTCGGGGGCGTGACGATCGACTATGCCGACCTGCCGGGATTTCCCCATGCGGGCGTCTCTGGCCACACACCGGCGCTTGCCCTCGGCACATTCGAAGGCGCCCGCGTCGCCGTCTTCGGCGGCCGGGCGCATTACTACGAAAGCGGCCGCGCCGACGCGATGCGCCTGCCGCTGGAGGTGCTCGCAGCCCTCGGGGCCGACCGGCTGATCGTCACCAACGCCGCCGGCTCGCTCCGGCCCGGGATGCCGCCCGGATCGCTGATGATGCTCTCTGATCACATCAACTTCTCCGGCCTCAATCCCCTGATCGGCGAGCCTTCCGACGCCCGCTTCGTGCCGATGACCGAGGCCCATGACGCAGGGATGCGCTCCCGGCTGAGGGCGGCCGCCGGGGCCGAGGGCGTCGACCTCGGCGAAGGCGTCTACGCCTGGTATTCCGGCCCCTCGTTCGAGACGCCCGCGGAAATCCGGGCGATCCGGACGCTCGGCGCCGATGCGGTCGGCATGTCGACCGTTCCCGAGGTGATCCTCGCCCGGTTTCTCGGCCTGAAGGTCGCCGCGATCTCGGTCATCACCAACATGGCGGCGGGCATGAGCGACGAGAAGATCAGCCACGAACACACCAAGGCGATGGCGCCCCTGGGCGCGGCAAAGCTCGAACGCGTGCTCCGACGATACCTGCGCGACCTGGACTGAGCGGGGCCGGACGGCTGGCCCCAGGGCTTTGGCAGCGAGCGTTTGACACTGTCCTCCCCCGGGGGCAAGACTGATCGAAAGCTCCCGATTTCAGCGGACTGAACGACGAGATGCAGATCTACCTGCCCATCGCGGAGGTTTCGGTCAACGCCTTCGTGCTGTTCGGGATCGGCGGGCTCGTCGGTGTCCTGTCGGGGCTCTTCGGGGTGGGCGGCGGCTTTCTGATCACGCCGCTGCTGTTCTTCATCGGCGTGCCGCCGACCGTCGCCGTGGCGACGGGGGCCAACCAGGTCGTGGCCTCCTCGGTCTCGGGGGTGCTCGCGCATCTCAAGCGGCGCACCGTCGACACGCGGATGGGGATGGTGCTGCTCTCGGGCGGTCTGATCGGCTCGGCGCTCGGCATCTGGGTTTTCAACCTGCTGTCGCGGCTTGGCCAGATCGACCTGGCCGTGCAGCTTTCCTATGTCGTCTTCCTCGGCCTCATCGGGCTTTTGATGTTGCAGGAAAGCCTGCGTGCGGTCGCCCGGGCGCGGAAGGCGGGCCCGCAACCCGCGATCCGGCGGCACCAGCACCTCTGGGTGCACCGGCTGCCGTTCAAGATCAAGTTCCGCGCCTCCGGCCTCTACATCTCGGTGATCCCGCCGGTGCTCGTCGGGATCGTCGTCGGCGTGCTGGCGGCGATCATGGGCGTGGGCGGCGGGTTCATCATGGTGCCGGCAATGATCTACCTCCTCGGGATGCCCACGAAGGTGGTGATCGGCACCTCGCTCTTCCAGATCATCTTCGTCACCGGCTTCACCACCTTCATGCACGCCTGGACGAACCAGTCCGTCGACCTGATGCTGGCGCTTCTCCTGATCGTCGGCGGCGTGGTGGGGGCGCAGATCGGCACCAGGCTCGGCGCGCGGCTGAAGGCCGAGCAGTTGCGCATCCTGCTGGCGCTGATGGTGCTGGCGGTCAGCCTGAAGCTGGGTGTCGATCTCCTGCTCGAGCCGCGCGAGCTTTACTCGATCTCGGCGGCGGGGCGGGCATGAGGCTGGCGGCGCTCCTTCCCGGGCTTCTCGGCCTTCTCGCCGCCCCCGTCCCGGCCGCGGCGCAGGAGGAGGTCGTGGCCGGGCTCAGCCGGAACGAGATTTCGATCACCGCCAATTTCGAGGGCTCGGACCTCTTGATCTACGGCGCGGTCAAGCGCGACGAACCGGAGCCTTCGGGATCGCGGCTCGAGGTCATCGTGACGGTCGAGGGGCCGTCGACGCCGATCACCGTCCGGCGCAAGTCGCGCAGCTTCGGCATCTGGATCAACACCGCCTCGGTCGAGGTCGACCGCGCGCCGAGCTTCTATACCGTCGCCACCACCGGCCCGCTCGACGAGATCCTCTCGCAGACCGAGGATCTGCGGCGCAGGATCTCGGTGCCGCAGATGATCCGCTCTGTCGGCGCGCCGAAGGAGATCGACAACAGCTACGCCTTCACCGAGGCGCTGATCCGCATCCGCGAGGCCAACGGGCTCTACTCCCTGCACGAAGGCGCGGTGGAACTGGCCGAGGACACGCTTTTCCGCACCGATGTCGACCTGCCGGCGAATCTGGTCGAAGGGGCCTACCTCACCCGGTTCTTCCTGCTCCGCGACCGGCAGGTGGTGGCAATGCGCGAAACCTTTGTCGACGTGCGCAAGGTCGGGCTCGAACGCTGGCTCTACGAACTCGCCCGCGGCCAGCCGGCTGCCTATGGCGTGCTGGCGCTTGCCATCGCGGCGCTGGCCGGCTGGGCGGCCTCGACGGCGTTCCGGCTGATGAAGAACGGCTGAACCCGCCAACCGCGCAGTCAACCGCGCCCGACGAACGGCATGTTCGTCGCCATCACCGTCATCGACAGGACGTTGCTGGACAGTGGCAGGCTTGCCATGTGCAGGACCGCCGCCGCAACCTCGGCGACGTCCATCATCGGCTCGGCCAGGATGCTGCCGTCGGCCTGCGGCACGCCGCGTTCCATCTGCGCGGCCAGTTCCGTCCGCGCATTGCCGATGTCGATCTGCCCCGCCGCGATGGAAAACCGCCGGCCATCGAGCGCGAGCGTCCGGGTCAGCCCGGTGACGGCGTGCTTCGTCGTCGTGTAGGCGACCGACCCCGGCCGCGGCGCATGGGCCGAGATCGAGCCGTTGTTGATGATCCGCCCGCCCTGCGGTGCCTGAGCCCGCATCCGGGCAAAGGCGGCGCGGGCGCAGAGGAACATGCCGTTGAGGTTCACCGCCACCGTGTCGAACCAGTCGGCGAGCGGGATCTCGTCGATCAGCCCCGCCGGGCGCGAGATGCCGGCGTTGTTGAAGAGCACGTCGATCCGGCCGAAGCCGGCCACGGCCGCGTCGAAGGCAGCCTCGACCGCGACCGGGTCGGTGACGTCGCAGGCCAGGGGCAGCGCCCCCGCCCGGCCTGCCGCCACCTCTGCCAGAAGATCGCCCCGCCGGGCGAGGAGCACGGCATTCCAGCCCGCGTCGAGGAACCCCTCCGCCACCGCCCGGCCGATCCCGGCGCTGGCACCGGTGACGACGATGGTGCGCGCCATCTCAGAACGCCTTGAAGGTCATCGTCGTCAGGGTGCGGGCGATGCCGGGAATGTCGAACAGCTTCTCCGTCAGCCAGTGGCCGACATCGGCCTCCTCCGGGATGTAGACCTTGGCGATGAGGTCGTATTCGCCGGAGGTGGAGTAAAGCTCCGACACGACCTCACGGTCGTAGATCGCGTCGGCGACCTCGTAGGTCTTGCCGGGCAGGCAGCGGAACTGGACGAAAACGCAGCGCATGGGGGCCTCCTTTGGCGGCAGACTAGCGGGCCGGCCACGGGACGGAAAGCGGCGGATGCCTCCGGCAGGGATATTTCGGCCAGAAGGAAGGGCTCAGTCCTCCGCCGCGCCGGAAAGCGCCAGCGCGGTGGCGGGCCTCGGCAGGTCGTCGGTGGTCAGCGGCCGGTCGGGCCGGGCGAGCCGGTTGCGGACGACCCAGTTGAGCCGCGTCTCGGCGCGGGTGATGGCGACATAGGCGAGGCGTTTCCACAGCGGAATGCCTGCCTCGGTCCGCCCGGTGCGGGCGGCGACGAAAAGATCGGGCGCGAACACCTGCACCTCCTCCCATTGCGAGCCCTGCGCCTTGTGGATCGTCACCGCCGCGCCGTGCAGGAAGGCCGCGCCCATCGTCGCGGCGGCGGGGATGAAGGGCTCCTCCTCGCCCGGAAGCTCGATCTTGATGATCGAGGCGGCGGAGACCTGCGGCTCCTCGGCGCCGATGACGTGCAGCCGCGCGAAGCCCGGCTTCTTTCCGGGGCCGAGGTAGATCACCTGCGCGCCGCGGATCAGCCCCCGCGCCTCGAGGTCGATGCGCTTCTTGCGGTGCTTCAGCGGCAGTTCGATCCCGTCGCAGATCAGCGGCTCGCCCGGCAGCAGCGCATCATCCGGCGCGCCGTAGGCCGACCGGAACGCCTGGATCAGCCGGATGCGGGTCTGGTTGCGCCAGACGAGCGCGGGCGAGCGCGCCATCAGCCCGGCATCCACCCGTTCCGCCCAGCGCACCCGGTCGTCGCGCGCCGCGGCCTCGGCCACCATCGCCTCGAACCCCTCGAAGGTCAGGCCGGGGTCGGCGAGCGCATGGGCGAGGTCGAGGATCGGGTTGTCCTCCTGCTGCCGGTGAACGCGGTGGAGCGTGAGCTTCGCGCGCTCCGCCAGCCGGTCGAACACCATCTCGCCCGACTGACCCACCGGGGCAAGCTGCGCCGGGTCGCCGAAGAGGATCAGCGTCGGGAAGATCTCCTTCAGATCCTCGAACTGGCGTTCGTCGAGCATCGAGGATTCGTCGACGAAGCCGATGTCGAGCGGATCCTCGCGCCGTTTCCAGCCGAGGATGAAGTCCGATCCCCTCAGCCCCGCGGCGGCGAGCGCGCCGGGGATCGACGGCACCTGTTCGTAGAAGGCCTTCGCGCGGTCGAGTGCCGCCTCGCTCAGCCCCTCGACCACCGGCCGCTCGCCCTGCCCCGCCAGCCATTCGGCGATCTTCTCGTATTCCGGGTCGTAGACCGGGGTGTAGAGGATGCGGTGGATCGTGGTGGCCGGCACGCCGCGGTTGCGCAAGACGCTCGCCGCCTTGTTGGTCGGCGCGAGGATCGCCAGCGTGCGCCGGTCCTTCCGCCGGCGGCCCTCCCACTCGCCCGAGATCGTGTCCACCCCGGCCTCCGCCAGCGCCTTGGCGAGCGCGGCGAGAAGCATGGTCTTGCCCGACCCCGCCTTGCCGATGACCGCGAGCACCTGCGCGCGGGCCGGCGCGTCGGGGCGTGTCTCGCCCTCGACCAGGTCGATGCCCGCGGCCAGCAGCGCCTCGGAAATGCGGTCCCAGGCCTCGGCCTGGTCTTCGGAAAACGGCAGCGCCGGCGCGGCGGCGTGACGGGAGGGGGGGCCGGACATGGCCGGACCCTACAGGGGCGCCGCGCTCGACGCCAGCCGGATCGGCGGGCCCGAGGGGCGCGCGCCGGGGGCGACGGACGGAAATCCGGGATGGCTCAGCCGCTCGCCCAGGCGACCAGCCCGGACGGCGCCCGCCTCCCGGCCCGTCGCTTGGGCGCGGCGGGCATTCGGCGCTGACGGTCTGCCACCGGCAGATCGTCCGGGCGCGCCTCATCCCCCCAGGGCGGGCGCATTGCGGCGTCACCAGCAGAACTGCCGTCGCGAGAGCGGCACCATGAAGTGCCCAGAACCCCTGTTTCGCAGCGCCCGCGCGCGGTCGGTCGACGCCGTTCGCGTCTTGCCGCAACCGGCCACGCCCCTCAGGGCGCCTCGCGTTCCGCCGGCGCGGCGGCAGCGCCCGTCCCCGCGGTCTCCTCGACGGCCGCGGCCACCGCCTCGTCCAGCCGCTCGGCAAGCAGCGGCAGGCCGTTCGCCCGGGCAAACGCCCTGAGGTCGGTCAGCACGTCCAGTATCCACTCGTATCGCATGGGCTCCCCGCCGAGGAGAATCGCGCCCGGACCCCGGCCATCGGCCGCGGGCCCCCGGGCCCCCTCGGCGCAAGTCTTCCCGGGGCGGCGCCGGAAATGCAACCCCGGCGCGAGCCAGGCCATGCCGACTGCGCGGATCAGCGCCTCGGCCCGGCCTCGAGCGCATCCTCGAAGGTCCTGAGCCCGGTGCGCGGCGCCTGCACCAGCACCGCCATGTTGCCGGGCTTGTGCTCGTTCCGGCGCATCTTCATGTGCGCGGCCGGAATCTCGGCCCAGGGAAAGACCTCGGACATGCAGGGATCGAGCCGGCGTTCCAGCATCAGCTTGTTCGCGGCCGACGCCTGCTTGAGGTTGGCGAAATGGCTACCCTGCACCCGCTTCTGGTGCATCCACAGATAGCGCACGTCGAAGGTCAGGTTGTAGCCCGTCGTCCCGGCGCAGATCACCACCATGCCGCCGCGCTTTACCACGAAGACCGAGACCGGGAAGGTCGCCTCGCCCGGATGCTCGAAGACCATGTCGACGTTGTTGCCCTTGCCGGTGATCGCCCAGATCGCCGCGCCGAAGCGTTTCGCCTCCTTGAACCAGGCGTTGTATTCGGGCGTGTTGACCTTGGGCATCTGGCCCCAGCAGGTGAATTCCTTGCGGTTGATCACGCCCTTCGCGCCGAGCCCCATGACGAAGTCGCGCTTGTCCTCCTCCGAGATGATGCCGATCGCGTTCGCCCCCGCGGTGTTGATGAGCTGGATCGCGTAGGAGCCGAGGCCTCCGCTCGCCCCCCAGACCAGCACGTTGTCGCCGGGTTTCAGGATATGCGGCCGGTGGCCGAACAGCATCCGGTAGGCGGTGGCCAGCGTCAGCGTGTAGCAGGCACTTTCCTCCCAGGTCAGATGCTTCGGCCGGTGCATGAGCTGCTGCGCCTGCACCCGGGTGAACTGCGCGAAGGAGCCGTCCGGCGTCTCGTAGCCCCAGATGCGCTGCGACGGCGAGAACATCGGGTCGCCGCCGTTGCATTCCTCGTCGTCGCCGTCGTCCTGGTTGCAATGGACCACGACCTCGTCGCCGACCTTCCAGCGCTTCACCTTGTCGCCGACCTTCCAGACGATCCCCGAGGCGTCGGAGCCGGCGATGTGGTAGGCCGCCCGGTGGCCGTCGAAGGGGCTGATCGGCACGCCGAGCGCGGCCCAGATGCCGTTGTAGTTGACGCCCGCCGCCATCACGAGGACCAGCACCTCGTTGCTGTCGATCTCGGGCGTCTCCACCACCTCGACCTGCATCGCGGTGTCCGGCTCGCCGTGGCGCTCCCTGCGGATCGCCCAAGCATACATCTTCGGCGGCACGTAGCCCAGCGGCGGCATCTCGCCGATCTCGTAGAGGTCCTTCTCCGGCGCATCGTAGGGCACGATCTCGGTGTTCACGTCCAGGGCCATCGGCGTCTCCTGCATCCTTGCCGCAACGCAGAATCGCCGCGGCCTTACCGCATGGAATAGATTTGCCGGCGCAACAATGCAATAGCAGGACCTGAGGGTTTTGAAACTTTATGTCTCGCTCGCGCCCGCCGGACGGAGCGGATGCCGCAGGCGCAGCAGGCAGGCCGAGGCGCGGTGTCCGGCAGATGACCGATTTCGCGGCGCCGCGCGATCCGCTAGGCTGCGCCCATGCCGACAGGGGAACCAGACCGGATCGCCACCCGACCCCGCCCCCCGGTCGGAACAGTCGCGGCCGTTGCCGCCATCGTCCTCCTGATCCCGCTCCTGTGGCTGTTCGTCGCCTTCAACGCCACGTTCCGCCAGTGCGTTCCCCTGAAGAACGGCCTTGCCCTCGGATACGAGGCCGTGTTCGACCTGCGCGAACCGTATTTTATGCCGATCGCCGTGCCGAAGTTCGCCGACGGCACCCCGCTGGTCCGCAACGACATATGGCCTGTTTATGTGACGGACACGACGATTCACGGCTGGGTGCTGGGACCGACCCGCGAAGCGGACTACCGGTTTGCCTGGCGCGAGGACAGCGGTCTGGTGCGGCAGCGGGACGATCCCCAGACCTATGACCGTCTGGTCGCAGAGGCGGGCCATGCCAACTGGGACATCGAGATCGACGCCGTCGGCACCGGCTGGCTGCTCCAGGAGCTTCTCCGTCGTCGGGCGCCGGACAGGCCGCGCTGCCCGACGGCGCTCCTGACCTGGTGAGCGCCACGCCGGCATGCCGCGACGCAGCGAATTGACACGGTCAGGATATGTCGCCTATCTCTGCCACCACGAAATAAAGTTTCACGACCGATTCCGGAGGCCGACATGACCGAAGCGACAAGGGACAAGCCCTGGCTCTTCCGCACCTATGCCGGCCATTCCACGGCCGAGGCGTCGAACGCGCTTTACCGCACCAACCTGGCAAGGGGCCAGACCGGGCTTTCGGTTGCCTTCGACCTGCCCACCCAGACCGGCTATGACAGCGATGATCCGCGCGCGGCTGGAGAAGTCGGCAAGGTCGGCGTGCCTATCTGCCACCTCGGCGACATGCGGGCGCTCTTCGACGGCATCCCGCTTCAGCAGATGAACACCTCGATGACGATCAACGCCACCGCACCCTGGCTTCTCGCACTCTACATCGCGGTGGCCGAGGAACAGGAGGCAGAGGTGGCCGCCCTCCAGGGCACGGTGCAGAACGACCTGGTGAAGGAATACCTTTCCCGCGGCACCTACATCTGTCCGCCGAGGCCCTCGCTCGCGATGATCACCGATGTCGCCGCCTACACCCGCGAGCACCTGCCGAAGTGGAACCCGATGAATGTCTGTTCCTATCACCTGCAGGAGGCGGGGGCGACGCCCGAACAGGAACTCGCCTTCGCCCTGGCGACCGCGATCGCCGTCCTCGACGACCTCAAGACGAAGGTTCCGGCGGAAAGCTTCCCCGGGATGGTCGGTCGGATCAGCTTCTTCGTGAACGCCGGCATCCGCTTCGTCACCGAGATGTGCAAGATGCGCGCCTTCGCCGAGCTCTGGGACGAGATCGCCCGCGACCGCTACGGCATCGGGGACGAGAAATTCCGCCGTTTCCGCTACGGCGTGCAGGTCAACAGCCTCGGCCTGACCGAACAGCAGCCGGAAAACAACGTCTACCGCATCCTCCTGGAAATGCTCGCCGTCACCCTGTCGAAGAACGCCCGCGCCCGGGCGGTGCAGCTTCCCGCCTGGAACGAGGCGCTGGGGCTGCCGCGCCCCTGGGACCAGCAATGGTCGCTGAGGATGCAGCAGATCCTCGCCTACGAGACCGACCTTCTGGAATACGGCGACCTTTTCGACGGCAACCCGGCGGTCGCGGCAAAGGTCGCGGAGCTGAAGGAGGGCGCGCGCGCGGAACTGGCCACGCTCGACGGCATGGGCGGCGCCATCGCCGCAATCGACTACATGAAGGCGCGGCTGGTCGAGTCCAACGCCGAACGGCTGGCCCGGATCGAGGCGGGGGAAACCGTGGTCGTCGGCGTCAATCGCTGGACCGAGGCAGAACCCTCGCCGCTGATGGCTGGCGAGGGCGCGATCCTCACCGTCGACCCCGCCGTCGAGGCCGAGCAGGTGGCGCGGCTCCGCGCCTGGCGCGAGGCCCGTGACGGCGCCGCCGCGGCCGCGGCACTGGCCGCGCTCCGCGCCGCGGCGAAGGCGGGGCGTAACATCATGGCGCCCTCGATTGCCTGCGCGAAGGCGGGGGTGACGACGGGCGAATGGGCCGCGGTGATGCGCGAGGTGCATGGCGAATACCGCGGGCCGACCGGCGTCTCGGCGGCGCCCTCGAACCGCACCGAGGGGCTCGACGAGATCCGCGCCGCGGTCGATGCCGTCTCCACCCGGCTCGGCCGGCGGCTCAAGTTCCTCGTCGGCAAGCCCGGGCTCGACGGCCACTCGAACGGCGCCGAGCAGATCGCCGCCCGCGCCCGCGACTGCGGCATGGACATCACCTACGACGGCATCCGCCTGACCCCGGCCGAGATCGTCGCGGCGGCGGCAGAGACGCGGGCCCATGTCGTCGGCCTCTCGGTCCTCTCGGGCAGCCACCTGCCGCTCGTCGCCGAGGTGATCGAGGGGATGCGCGAGGCGGGGCTGACCGAGGTCCCGGTGGTGGTCGGCGGCATCATCCCCGACGAGGACGCCGAGAGCCTGCGGCGGATGGGCGTGGCGGAGGTCTACACGCCGAAGGATTTCGAGCTGAACCGGATCATGTTCGACATCGTCGCACTGGTGGAGCCGAAGGCCGTCGCGGCGGAGTGAGGGGCGGCAGGGGGCGGGCCCGCCCCCTGTCGCCCCCGTGCAAGCGGGAGCC
>JAUQYB010000085.1 GCA_030837825.1 Albidovulum sp. | reverse complement strand
TCTTCTTGCCGGCGATGGCTTTCGCCGGGCCCTTGCGGGTGCGGGCGTTGGTGTGGGTCCGCTGACCGCGGACGGGAAGACCCTTGCGGTGACGCAGGCCGCGATAGCAGCCGAGGTCCATCAGCCGCTTGATGTTCATCTGCACCTCACGGCGCAGGTCGCCCTCGACCGTGTAGTTCGCGTCGATATGTTCGCGGATCGCGAGCACTTCGGCATCGGTGAGTTCGTTGACGCGGCGAGCCTCGTCGATCTTCACCGCCTCGCAGATCTTGTGGGCGACATCGGGGCCGATGCCGTGGATATACTGAAGCGCGATGGGAACGCGTTTCCCCGTCGGGATGTTGACGCCAGCAATACGTGCCACGCGTGTCTTCCTTTCGTTGCGGTTCCGTAGTGCCGGAACCTTTTTTCACAACTGTGGCCCGCGGGCACGAAGACCCCGGGCCGGTTCGGTCCGAATCGGATCGCAGCGATCAAGCCGCGCCAAATCAAGACGATTCTCGTCAGAGACGCCGTGACCTAGTGGGTTTCCCGGGGGGCGTCAAGCGCCCTTTGCCCGATCCAGCACCCGCCCGACGGATTTCGCCACGTCCTCGATCCCGGCCAGGCCATCGACGGAAAAAAGCTTGCCGGCGTGATGGTAGTAGCCGATCAGCGGCGCGGTCTTCTTGTAGTATTCCATCAGCCGCTGGCGCAGGCTTTCGGCGTTGTCGTCGGCCCGCCGCCTGAGGTCGCGCGCCCCGCAGACGTCGCAGACGCCCGGCGTCGCCGTGGGCTTGGTGCGGTCGTGATAGACCTCGCCGCAGTTGCCGCAGGTGAAGCGGCCCGAAATCCGGTCGACGAGCGCCTCGTCGTCCACCTGCATCTCGATCACCGCATCGAGCCTCTGGCCCGCCCGCCCCAGAAGATCGCCGAGCGCGTCGGCCTGGGCGAGCGTGCGGGGGAAGCCGTCGAAGATGAAGCCCGAGCCGCCTTCGGCCAGCTTCTCGCCGATCAGCCCGATGACGATGTCGTCGGTGACGAGCTGGCCGGCCGCCATCACCGCGGCGACCTTCCTGCCCATCCCGGTGCCCGAGGTCTGCGCCGCACGCAGCATGTCACCAGTCGAGAGTTGCACGAGCCCGCGTTCCTCGACGAGACGCCGCGCCTGGGTTCCCTTGCCCGCGCCCGGCGGTCCGAGGAGAATTATGTTCGGCATTGGCCCGCTCCGTCAGCGGCGGGCCGGCGCCTTGCGCGCGCCCCCACGCGACTTGCCGCGCAACTGCGACTTCTCGATCAGCCCCTCGTATTGATGCGCCAGAAGATGCGACTGGATCTGGTTGATCGTGTCCATCGTGACCGACACCACGATCAAGACCGAGGTGCCGCCGAAGTAGAACGGGATCGCCAGCTCGGCGCGCAGGATTTCCGGCAGCAGGCAGACCGCGGCCAGATAGGCGGAGCCCACGACGAGGATGCGCGCCACGACATAGTCGAGGTAGTCGACGGTCTTGGCGCCGGGCCGGATGCCGGGGATGAAACCGCCCTGGTTCTTCAGGTTCTCGGCCACGTCGTCGGACTTGAACGACACGTTGGCGGTGTAGAAATAGGTGAAGAACACGATCATCGCCGTGAAGAACAAGAGATAGAGCGGCTGTCCGGGGCCGAAATAGGCGAGGATCGTCGACATGATCGGCCCGGTCTGCGCACCCGAGAAGGTCGAGATCGTCGTCGGCAGCAGCAGCAGGGAGGAGGCGAAGATCGCCGGGATGACGCCCGCCGGGTTAACCTTGATCGGCAGGTGACTGGAGGAACCGTCGTAGATCTTCATTCCCACCTGGCGGCGCGGATACTGGATGTGGATCTTTCGCAGGGCGCGCTCCATGAAGACGACGAAGGCGATGACGGCCACCACCATCGCCATCACGGTGAGGATTACGCCGGGGTGGATGTTGCCCACGCGCCCCTGTTCGAGGAACCGCGCCAGCGCGCCGGGGATGCCCGCGATGATACCCACGAAGATGATCAGCGAGGTGCCGTTGCCGATGCCACGCGCGGTGATCTGTTCGCCGATCCACATCAGGAACATGGTGCCGCCGACGAGCGTGATGACCGTTGCCGCCTCGAAGAACATCCCCGGCTCGTGGGCCAGGCTGCCGGCCTCGAGGCTCTTGGCAAGCCCGTAGGCCTGGAAGGTCGCCAGCGCGACCGTGCCGTAACGGGTGTACTGGTTGATCTTCTTGCGGCCCTGCTCGCCCTCCTTCTTGAGCTGGTCGAGCGCGGGGACCATCGCCGTAAGAAGCTGGACGATGATCGAGGCAGAGATGTAGGGCATGATGCCGAGCGCGAAGATGCCCATGCGGCCGAGGGCCCCGCCGGTGAACATCTGCAACATCCCGCCGATGCCCTGCGCCGCCCCTTCCATGAACTTGCGCAGCTCGTCCGCGTCGATGCCGGGCACCGGGATATAGGTGCCAAGCCGGTAGACGATCAGCAGTCCGAGGGTGAAGAAGATGCGTTGCCGAAGGTCGGTGGCCTTGCCAAGCGCGCCCCAGCTCAGGTTCGCCGCCATTTGCTCTGCAGCAGATGCCATTCCGGTCTCTCTCATGTGAGAGCGCCGCCCTACCGTTTTCCGGTCAGGCGGCGCTTGGAAAACTTGTGCCTATGTAAGCGCCGCGGGGGCCGCCCACAACACCTTATTCGGCCGCCGCAGCCGCAGCGACGGTCAGCGTTCCGCCCGCCTTCTCGACCGCGGCGATCGCGGCCTTCGAGGCGCCGGTGACGGAAAGCTTCAGCTTGGCCTTGATCTCGCCCTTGGCCAGCACGCGCACGCCGTCGAGCTTGCGGCGCACCACGCCGGCGGCAACCAGCGCATCCTCGGTGACGTCGGCCTTGGCGTCGAGCTTGCCGGCGTCGACGAAGGCCTGGATCTGGCCGAGGTTCACGACCGCGTAGCTCTTGGCATTCGGCTTGGTGAAGCCGCGCTTCGGCAGGCGCCGGTAAAGCGGCATCTGGCCGCCCTCGTAGCCGCCGATGGTCACGCCCGAGCGGGACTTCTGACCCTTGATGCCGCGCCCGGCGGTCTTGCCCTTGCCCGAGCCGGGGCCGCGCGCGACGCGCTTCGATTTCTTTGCCGCACCGGGATTGTCCCGGAGTTCGTTCAGTTTCATGTCGCTTCTCCTCGCCGGACAAGCCCCCCAGCGACGGATGGGGCCACACGGCATTTCTTGGTTCTGATGAGTCGGGACTCCCCGACCGGCTGCGTATAGACGCGGCCGCGGTTCCGATCAAGGGGCCGGACGCGCCCGCGGACGGGCGCGTCGCCTGCGCTGCATTGCCGGCCCGTTGCGGCCCGGCGCGCGCCGGATCGGCCTATGCCCCCTTCGGCCAGGCGAACGAGGGCTGCAATCCTTCGTAGACCGGGCGCCCATCCTGGGGCTTCGGGTAGCCCTTCGTCTCGTCCCAGAAGGCATGGTAGGTCGCCTTCGGGAACCCGGCATCGTCATAGCCCATGACGTTCGGCACCGCGACCCGGATGCGCTTTTGCTTGTCGTCGAGCATCAGCACCGCGCCGCAATCCTCGCAGAGGCAGATTTCGAGCGGGCCGTTGGGGTTGTCGGCGTTGAAGGGCACGCGTTTCATCGTGGCCTCGTTTTCGGCCTTGATGTCGCCGTGGTTGAAGAACGCCACGTGGGTCGTGTGCTGGCCGGTGACCTTCTTGCACACGTTGCAGTGGCATTCGTGGTTGTCGATCGGTTCGGCAGAGGCGCGGACGCGATGGTGCTCGCATCCGCC
>JAUQYB010000084.1 GCA_030837825.1 Albidovulum sp. | reverse complement strand
GGCGGCCTGGATCCACGACACCTGCGGCGCCTGCGCCGAATGCCGGTCGGGGCACGAAAGCTTCTGCCAGCACCACCGCGCCCACGGGCTGAACGTGCCCGGCACCTTCGCGGAATATGTCGTGGCCGATGCCCGCTTCGCGGCCCGCGTGCCCGATGGCGACGCCCCCGCGCTCGCTCCTCTCATGTGCGCGGGGCTCACCGCCCTTGGCGCGATCGACCGGGCCGGGCTTCGGGCCGGCGAATGCTGCGCCGTCTTCGGCTGCGGCGGGCTGGGGCAATATGCGGTGCAACTGGCGCGGCGGCGCGGCGCGGCGGTCATCGCCGTCGACCGCGATCCGGCGAAGCTCCGGCAGAGCCGAAGCAACGGCGCGGAGCGCACCGTCGATGCGGGCGATGCGGCTGCCGTCGCGGAGCTGGCGGCAAGTGCCGATGTCTGCATCAACTTTGCCCCCACGCCCGCCACCTGGGCGCCGATGCTGGCGCTGATCCGTCCGCGCGGGCGAATGATCGCGGCCGCGATGGTCTCGGACCCGGTGCCGCTCAATCAGGAATGGCTGACGGCGAGCGGGGTGACCATCACCGGCACCTCGGTCGGCACGCGGGCCCAGATGGCGGCGCTGATGGACGAGCAGACCCGGCACCCGCTGGCCGCCGACGTGACGGAAATCGGCCTGACGGAGGTGACGGACGCACTCGGCGCGCTGCGCCGGGGAACCGCTCCGGGCCGGTTCTGCATCCGTTTCTAGGCCACCGCCAGCCGGTTCCGTGCTAGGATGCCCTTCGTGGACAGGCGCGACATCTGAAGGATGGTTCGGTGCACGAGATTGCCGTTCATGTGCGCGTGACCGGGCGGGTGCAGGGCGTCGCCTATCGCGCCTGGGCGCGGGGGCAGGCAACGCAGCTAGGGCTCAGGGGCTGGGTCAGGAACCGCGGCGACGGCTCGGTGGAGGCCCTGATCGCCGGGGCGGAGGCGGCAGTGGAGGCGATGATCACGGCGATGGGCGAAGGCCCCGGCGCGGCCCGGGTGACCGACGTCTGGACCGAACCCGCCGATCCCGGCGCCGTGCCCGCGGGCTTTGCCATCCGCGCCTGACCTCTGCGGCAGGCAGGCCCCTTGACGCCCGGGGCCCGGAGGCACGATCTAGGGACGAGAGCCAGCGGAGGCGCGCATGAAATTCTCCATCCCCGACATGACCTGCGGCCACTGCAAGGCCGTGGTGGAACGCACGATCATCGACATCGACAGTTCGGCGAGCGTGCTCGTCGATCTCGGGTCGCACACCGCCGAGGTCCAGACGACCGCGCCCGCCGAAGCGATCATCGGCGCGCTGAAGACGGAAGGCTACACTGCCACGCGGATCGGCTGAGGCGCCCGGCGACCGCAGGCGAAGCATAGCGCGCAGCAGGGGATGCCCCGCCCCGGCGCCCTGCGGCGATCGCTTCGCCCCGACCGGCGCCGCGGACAGGAGGCCGGCCCCACCCCGGCCCGCCGGCACCTGTCGCTTCCTGAGCATCTTCGGTGTTATCCCGGCAGAGCGCCGGGGCCACCCCGGCGATGGGGGAAGCGCGATGCTGAAAGGCCTTTCGCACGCGCCGCCGGCGACCGGCCAGGCGGCCCGGCGGGCCGGTCGGGATTCTGCGCGCCGCTGCCTGAGAGGGCGCGCAGCGCGCGATCAGCGCTTGTTGTCCACGGGGACGTCGATCTCGATCACCCCCGCCTTCTCGAAGGTCAGCGTCAGATGCACCGTCGAACCTTCGGCGGGATGTTCCTTCAGCCCCATGAACATCACGTGATCGCCACCGCGTTTCAGTTCATGGACATCCTCGGCCGGGATCACGAACCCTTCCGGCACCGGGACCATCTGCATCGTGCCGTCGTTGCCGTGGACATGGGTGTGCAGCTCCACCTTCTCGGCGATCGTCGCGGCGACGCCGATCAGGCGATCGTCCTCGGTGGTGTGGTTTTCGATCAGCATGAAGGCGGCGCCGGCCATCGCGCCCGGCATGAAGCGGGCATAGGCGTCGTTGATCATCACCCCGTCATGGGCCAGGGCGGGCAGCGTGAAGAGAGGAAGCGCAACGGCAGCCACGGCGGCCGCGAGCGCGGTTTTCAGGACGTTCATCGGTAATCTCCTTTGGGTTCTGGTCTGCTGTCGGATCAGGCCAGAACCGGAGGGCCGCGGGCGCGCGAGATGGCGCGGGCCGGGAAGGTGGAATGGCTGGCGGTTTCGGCTTCTAGCGCCTCGGCAAAGGTCACGGGCCGCGCGACCTCGGGCAGGGCCAACTGGACGCTGGCAAGGAGCGAGGCCGCGAGATCGGGGCAGAGGTGGGTTTCGCCGGTCGGGCTGCCGTCCTCGTCGAGCGTGACCTGGACCAGGCCGCCGCCCGAGCAGAGCACCATGACCCGCCCCTCGGCTCTGGTCTGGCCCCGCGCCGAAGCCGCGGCCAGACCCATCGCCGTCAGCGAGACGGCAAGGACGAGGGCAATCAGGCTGCGGAGCGAGGGGGCACGCATGCACCCTTTCTAGGCGCGGCCGCAAGCCAAGGAAAGCCCCCGTGCAAGGCGAAGGGCCGGATGCAGCCGGCAACGCGGCTCGACGCATCCGCGTTTGCCGGGCGGCGGCCGGCAGCGGCAACCGTCCGAAGCTCGGTGCCCCCGTCGTGTCCGGGATGCGGAGCGGTGCCCGGCGCACCGGCACCGGTCACTCCGGGGGGAAACCGTTGACAGCCCTCGCGCAGCCCCAGTTGGGACGGCCGCCCTGCCGCCCTGTTCGAGGAACCGTCCGGGGCGCTCTTCCCGCGTGCCCAGATCGAGCCGGGCGCGCCCTGGGTGCCGGTCGATGCGGATGACGTGTCCGAAACCGCCGGGCTGCTGTCCCGCGAGCCCTCGGAAGCGGTGCTTCGCGACTGGTTTGGATGGAGTATCGGCGACGCGGAGGTGCCGTCGGAGGCGAACGTGATGTCGTTCATCCCGGCGCGGCGGGCGGAGTGACTGCGCTTCGCGTCGTGGCAGGTCCGTCCGGCCGGAACCTGCACCGGTGGCCATCCCGTTGCACAAGCCCCGGACAGGACTCCGGCGTCCGGCAAACGAAAGGCCCCGCCGGGGCGGGGCCTTCGGATGCGTCGCGGGCGGGCCGGTCAGGCGGCGGCGCGGGCCTTCGCAATGTCCTTCTTGATCTTCAGCGCGCGGGTCGAAAGCTCGTCGTCCTTGGCCTTGGCAAGGAAGGCGTCAAGCCCGCCGCGGTGATCGACCGAGCGCAGCGCCGCGGCCGAGATGCGCAGCGTGTAGGACTGGCCGAGGGCGTCGGAGATCAGCGTCACCTCGTTCAGGTTCGGCAGGAACCGGCGGCGCGTCTTGTTGTTCGCGTGGCTCACGTTGTTGCCCGACATCGGGCCCTTACCGGTCAGTTCGCAGACACGCGACATGGGTTCTTCCTTCACAGCTTGGGCTTCGGCCCGGCGATGGGGTAAAGCAGAGAGGCGCCGCCGTGGCGGGGCCCCGAATTCCGTCCGCGCCGTTTACGGCCATCGGCCGGCGCCGTCAAGCGATTCATCGGCTCCCCCTGCCCTGCCGCCCCTGCCCTGCCGTCCCTGCCCTGCCGCCCCTGCCCTGCCGCCCCTGCCGCGCGCGCGCCCCGTCCGCGGCCCCTTCCCCCGCAGGGCGGCGGACCTGAGGCGCGGCGGCCGGCTGCCGGCGGCGGAATCGGCGCTGGACAGCACTCGCCCGCGGGGCCATGCTTTCGCCATGCCGCACGATCACGACCATGCCCATTCCCACGCGCTCCTGCCGCCGGAGCCGGCGCTGAGGGTGAAGGCGCTGGAGACCATCCTTGTCGCGAAGGGTCTCGTCGATCCGGCGGCGATGGACGCGATCCTCGACACCTACGAGCGGAAGGTGGGGCCCCATCTCGGCGCGGCGGTGGTGGCGAAGGCCTGGGCCGACCCCGGCTTCCGCGAGCGGCTTCTCGGCGATGCGAGCGCGGCCGTGGCCGAACTCGGCATCTCCGGCCGGCAGGGCGAGCATGTCGTGGCGGTGGAGAACACGCCCGAGGTGCACAACATGGTCGTCTGCACGCTCTGCTCCTGCTACCCCTGGCCGCTTCTCGGGCTCCCGCCGGCCTGGTACAAGTCCGACGCCTACCGCGCCCGCACGGTGCGCGAGCCGCGGAAGGTCCTGGCGGAGTTCGGCGTGACGCTGCCCGAGGGCCAGGCGGTGCGGGTCTGGGATTCGACGGCGGAGGTGCGATATCTGGTGATCCCGATGCGCCCCGAGGGGACGGAGGGCCTGGACGAGGCCGCGCTGGCCGCGCTCGTCACCCGCGATTCGATGATCGGCACCGGGCTGCCCGGGCGGCCGAAGGGGCAGGACCGGTGACCCGCCTGCACGACATGGGCGGGCGCTGGGGCGACGGGCCGGTGGCGCCCGAGCCGCAGGGCATCGTGCCCTTCGCCGAGGACTGGCACCGCAGCGCGCTGGCCCTGACGCTCGCCGCGGGCGGGCTCGGCGCCTGGACGATCGACGCCTCGCGCCACGCCCGCGAACGGCTGGCGCCGAAGGACTATGCGCGGTTCTCCTATTACGAGAAGTGGATCGCGGCGCTTGCCGATCTTCTGGTGGCCGAGGGGCTGGTCAGCGAGGCGGAGCTTGCCGCGGGCGAGGCCGCCCCCGCCGCGCCGCACCCGAGGCTCTTCCGCGCCGGATCGGTGGCGCCGGCGCTGGCCCGCGGCACGCCCTATGCCCGGCCCGGCGCGGCGCCCGCCTTCGCGGTGGGCGACCGGGTGCGGACCCGCCTGCCCGCGCGCAACGCCCGCGTCCCCGGCGGCCACACGCGGCTGCCCGCCTATGCCGCCGGCCAAGCCGGGCGGATCGTGCTGAGCCACGGCGCGCATGTCCTGCCCGACACCAACGCCCATCGGCTCGGCGAATGCCCCGAGCCGCTCTACACCGTGGCCTTCCGGGCCGAGGACCTCTGGGGCGAGGCCGAGGCGGCGGGCGACGAGGTGACGCTCGACCTCTGGCAAAGCTATCTGGAGCGGGCATGAGCGCCCCCGCCCCCTCGCGCTTCGACGAGCCCTGGCAGGCGCAGCTCTTCGCGCTGACGGTGGCGCTGAACGAGGCGGGGCATTTCGGCTGGCGGGAATGGACCGAAGCCTTCGGCGCCACGCTGAAGCGGCGCGGGGCCGGACGGGCCCAGGACGGCAGCGGCGACTACTACGATGCCTGGCTGGAGACGCTGGAGCGCTTCCTCGATGCGCAGGGCCATGCCCCCGCCGCCGAGGCGGCGCGGACCAGGGCCGCGTGGAAGGCGGCCTATCTCGCCACGCCGCACGGGAAGCCGGTGCGGCTTGCGGACTAGTCCAGCCGGAAGAGCTTGTCGCGCGCAGTTTCGCCCCGGATCAGGGTGAGGCGGGATTTCGCCACGCCGAGCGCGCGGGCGAGAAGCTTCACCACCGCCGCCGTCGCCCTGCCGCCTTCGGGCACCACCGTGACATAGACCCGGATCGCCCCCGCCTCGACCACGACGGCGTTGCGCGAGGCCCTGGGCGTGACGCGCACGGCGATCTCGGCGCCGGGGCGGGCAAGATGCGAAAGGTCGGTCATGGCCGCATCCTAGCGCCTGTTCCGGTCCCCTTGAAGCGGGGCTTGCAGCCGACCCGCCCTGGCCTGCCCGCAGAGCACCCGGCCCGCGCCAACGGAATGCGGATCGGGCGTCGCCCCCTTTTCCGGATCGCCGGCCATCTTGATGCGGGCGGGCCGGCTCTGGCGCGTGCCGCCCCGGGCCAGCCTTGCGCCCGGCCGCGGGATGGGCATGATCGCCCGGCACAGCAGGACAGGAGCGCACATGGCCACCCCGAACCCCGCCGCGATGGAGTTCTTCCTTTCCCGCCGGTCGCGCCCGGCCCGGCTTCTGAGGCCGCCGGTGCCGACGGAGGCGGAGCTGATGCCGCTCCTGACCGCCGCCGCGCGGGTGCCCGACCACGGCAAGCTTGAACCCTGGCGGTTCCTCGTGCTGGAAAGGCCGGCGCTGACCCGGCTTGCCGGCCTTGCCCGCGCCCGGGGCGAAGAGGTGGGGGTCGCGCCGGACCGGCTCGACAAGGACGTCGCGCAATTCGCCGACGCCAGCCTGATCGTGGCCGTGGTGATGGTGCCGCGTCCGGCCGACAAGGCGCCGGAGATCGAACAGGTGCTGTCGGCGGGCGCGGTCTGCCTGACGCTGCTCAACGCCGCCCTCGCCTCGGGCTGGGATGCCTGCTGGCTGACCGGCTGGCATGTGCACGACCCGGACTTCGCGCGAGGTGCGCTGGGTCTGGCCGAAGGCGAGCGCGTCGCCGGCCTCATCCACATCGGCACCGCCGCCTCGGCGCCGCCGGAGCGGCCGCGCCCCGACGTTGCGGCGATCACCACCTGGCTGCGGGAGTAGGGCTTGATCCTCGGCGATTTCCTCAAGGCGCTCGGCCAGTTGCACGACCGGAGATTCCTCAGGGTCGTGGCCCTGGGCGTGCTGCTGTCGCTGGGACTTCTGGCCGGGGTCTACGGGGTGCTGGCGGGGCTGATCGGCTGGTTCGTGCCGGACAGCTTCACCCTGCCCTGGATCGGCGAGGTGAGCTGGGTGGACAGCCTGCTGAGCTGGGGCTCGCTCCTGCTCATGCTGGGGCTCTCGGTCTTCCTGATGGTGCCGGTGGCCTCGGCCTTCACCGGCCTCCTGCTCGAGAGCGTCGCCGGCGCGGTGGAGGCGCGGCACTATCCCGGCCTGCCGCTGGCGCATCCGCAGCCCTGGGGCGAAGCGATCGCCGAAAGCCTGCGCTTCCTCGGCGTGATCCTTGTCGCCAACCTTCTGGCGCTGGTGCTCTACGTGCTGTCCGGGCCCTTCGCGCCCCTGGTCTTCTGGGCGGTCAACGGCTACCTGCTCGGGCGCGAGTATTTCCAGATGGCGGCGATGCGGCGGCTGGGCTGCGAGGGCGCTGCGGCGCTCAGGCGCCGGCACGGCGGGCAAATCTTCGCGGCGGGCCTTCTGATGGCGGCGCCGCTTTCGCTGCCGCTGGTCAACCTTCTGGTGCCGGTGCTCGGTGCCGCCACCTTCACCCACCTGTTTCACCGCCTGAACGGCGACCGGGCCGCAGGCTGACCAAAGCAGAAGGCTGACCAAAGCAGAGGGCTGGGCAAAGCAGAACCGCGGCGCCGGGGCGCCGCGGTTCGCATTTCGGTCAGACCGGCCCCGGATCAGGCGGCGCGGGACAGGAGGACGTCGTCCACCTTCTTCTGCGCCCCGGCCTCGTCGACGCCGGCGACGGCGGCGACCTCGCGGGTCAGCCGGTCGAGCGCGGCCTCGTAGAGCTGGCGTTCGGAATAGGACTGCTCGCGCTGGTCGTCGCTGCGGTGCAGGTCGCGCACCACCTCGGCGATCGCCATCAGGTCGCCCGAGTTGATCTTCTGCTCGTATTCCTGGGCTCGGCGCGACCACATCGCGCGCTTGACCTTGGCCTTGCCCTTCAGCGTGTCGAGCGCCTTGGTCACCAGGTCGGGCGAGGAGAGCTGGCGCATGCCGATCTCGCTCGCCTTGTGGGTGGGCACGCGCAGCGTCATCTTGTCCTTCTCGAAGGTGATGACGAACAGCTCGAGCTTGAACCCGGCGATTTCCTGTTCCTCGACCGCCATGATCCGGCCCACACCATGCGCGGGATAGACGACAAAGTCGTTCGGGCGGAAATCGGATTTTTTCGTCTTGGTCATTCGTGGCGTTCCTCGCATCGCCTCTGCAAGCGCCACGGCGACAAAGATGCGCGGGGGCCCGTAAGCCTCCGTTCCACGCCTTCGTTGTCACCCAGTACCCCCGTGACTGCCGAGTGAAGCAGCCTGACGCGCAGAGTTACCCGTCATTTCTGAAATCAATATAGCAAAATCCGCGCGGTTTTCAAAGAGCCGCGACGCAGCATCGACCTGCTTCCCCTCTGCCGGCCGGGGGAAAACAGCCGAAAAGCCCTGGATTTTCTCCTTGCACGACCCGTTCCGGGTCGATTCGCCGCAGGCAGCGAATCGACCGGAGCCGAATCGCGCGTTTCGTCGCGCGCCGCCAGTATAGCGCCCCCGCCGGCCCCGTCGCCCGGTCAGTCGCCCGGCCCGGCGGTCTCGGAGAAATACTTGGCGAGCTTGCCGGTCTCGCCGTCGCGGTCCGCGGCCTCGGGCAGAGGGTCCTTGCGCTGGGTGATCACCGGCCATTGTTCGGCGTATCTCCGGTTGAACTCCACCCAACTGTCCATCGCGGGCTCGGTATCGGGGCGGATCGCATCGGCCGGGCATTCCGGCTCGCACACCCCACAGTCGATGCATTCGTCCGGGTGGATCACCAGCATGTTCTCGCCTTCGTAGAAACAGTCCACGGGGCAGACCTCGACGCAGTCGGTGTATTTGCAGGCGATGCAGTTGTCGGTCACGACATAGGTCATGGAGTGGTCCTTCCGGCGGTCTTCGCGCGGGCCAAGCGAGGCTTCGGCCCGTAGTTATTTTCGCAGCCCGGAAGGTGCAAGACAAGAATGCCCTTCCCCCGGGGGGCGCGACAACGAATCGCGCAGACCCTCCGCGCAGGTGCTTTCCCGCCGGCCGCGCCATGCTAGACTTCGTCCGGAACGCGCGCCGGGACAGTGGAAAGGCTGGAACCGATGCAGACGCAAGCGATCGGCCGCAGGCCGGTTCTGGCCGGGGTCGAGACGCTGGCACCGGCCTATTTCGGCATGGTCATGGCCACGGGCATCGTCTCGCTCGCGGCCGAACAGATGGGGATGCCCTGGCTCGCGCGGGGCATCTTCGCGATCAACATCGTGGCCTATGCCACGCTCTGGGCGCTGAACCTGCTGCGCGCGGTCCGCTTCCCCCGCGCCTTCTTCGCCGATCTCACCGACCACCTGCGCGGCCCGGGGTTCTTCACCTTCGTCGCCGCGACCAACGTGCTTGGCGCCCAGGTGGTGATCCTGACGGGCCGGGTCGCGGTGGCCTTCACGCTGTGGTTCCTGTCGGTGGCGCTCTGGCTGGTGCTGACCTACGCGATCTTCACGGCGCTGACGGTCAAGGAGGAGAAGCCCACGCTCGAGAAGGGACTGAGCGGGGCCTGGCTTCTGGCGGTCGTGGCCACCCAGTCGATCGCGGTCCTGGGGGCGATCCTGGCCGCACGGGTCGGCCAGCCGCACCGGATCGAGCTGAACTTCCTCGCGCTCTCGATGTGGCTCTGGGGCGGCATGCTCTACATCTGGATGATGTCGCTGATCTTCTACCGCTACACGTTCTTCCGCTTCTCGCCGGGGGATCTGTCGCCGCCCTACTGGATCAACATGGGGGCGATGGCGATTTCCACGCTGGCGGGATCGCGGCTGATGCTGAATGCGGGCGATGCGCCGTTCCTTGCCTCGATCCTGCCGTTCCTCAAGGGCTACACCGTCTTCTACTGGGCGACCGGCACCTGGTGGATTCCGATGCTGGTGATCCTCGGCATCTGGCGCCATGTCTACCGGCGGTTTCCGCTGGTCTACGATCCGCTCTACTGGGGCGCGGTCTTTCCCCTGGGCATGTATGCGGTGTCGACCCATACGATGATCGACGCGCTGGGGCTCGATTTCGCGCCGGGGTTCGGGTTTCTCATGCCGGTGCCCGACATCTTCACCTGGATCGCGCTCGCGGCCTGGGCGCTTGCGTTCACCGCGCTTCTCAGGGTGATCCTGCGGCAGTTCGGCCGGGCGTAGGCCGGGCCGGGGCTTCGGCCGCCGCCACTCGCCCGGCGCGCCCATGCCCCCCCTGCGGGATGCGCCGGCTGGCCGGGGCCCCGTCAGCCGCCGTCCGGCGCGCCGATCTCGTCGTAGAGCCCGCGCGCCTCGGCGGCCGGGCCGCGGCGGGTTCCGCAGGCGAGGATGCGGACGACGCGCACCTGGTTGCCTTGCGGGAAGGTCAGCACATCGCCGGGCCCGACGGCATGGCCGGGCTTGCCCATCGGCGCGCCGTTGAGCCTGAGATGCCCGCCCGACACCGCCAGGGCGGCAAGGACGCGGGTCTTGAAGAACCGCGCCTGCCAGAGCCACTTGTCGATGCGGATCCGGCCCTCCGCCACGCCTGCCTCAGATCTTGTCGCGCAGGCCCATCAGCGCCGCGGCGAAGGGGTTGTCGGGGTCGATCCGGTCCTTCCTCGGCGGGCGCGACTCGAACGACCGGGCGCGCTCCTCCTCGCGGCGGGGCTTGGCGCCGGGCTTGCCCTCGGACTTTCCATGCGGCTTGCCGTGCGATTTTCCATGCGGCTTGCCGCCACGCGGGCGGTCGCCGTGCTCGCCACGGTCGGCCCGGGGCCGGTCGCCCCCCTCGCCCTGCGGCCGGGACTCGCGGCGCTCGCCGCCCTCCTGCGGCGCCCCCTCCGGACGCGGGCCGCGGTTGGGCCGCTCGCCCCGCGGCGCGCGCGGCCTGGGCGCCCAGGTGAAGGTGTAGAACACCTCCGCCTCGGTGACGGTCTGAAGCGCGGTCTCCTCCTCGGTGATCGGGTTCGCCGCCTGCCCCTCGCCCTCGGGCCTGGCCACCGGCTCGGCCCGGACCTTCTCGCGCTCGCCCCGCTCGCCCCTGTAGCCCAGGCCCGCCATCAGGTCGGCGAACTGCTCGAGCGTCATGCCGGTGATCGACAGCATGTCGGGCGTGGCCTCGAATCCGGCGCGGCTGTCCTGGGTGCGCAGGATGTCGGCCAGCCGCTCCAGCATGTCGATGCGGATCGCCCGCGCGCCGGCCGGGTGGTAGCCCGAGAGCGTGTAATAGCCCTTGGGCACGCCCTCGATGTTGGGCACGGTGACAAGGCCGGGCGGCGGGCTTTCGGGAAACTCGTCGAGCCCCTCGTGAAGCGACCAGAGCACGAGGCGCAGCCGCGTCGGCGCCGGTTTCAGCAGCGCGGACTGGAAGATCGTGTACTGGCCGAAGCGCACGCCGTGCTTCCTGAGCGCGCCGCGGGTGTCCTGGTCGAGCGCCTTGACCTCGGCCGCGACGCCGTCGCGCGGGATCACCCCCAGCGCCTCGACCAGCCGGAAGGCGAAGCCGCGGGCAAGCCCGGCCAGCGCCTCGTCGCGCTGGAGGTTGAGAAGTTGCTCGAACAGCGTGGCGATCTTGCGGTCGATGAAATGCTGGAGGCGGCGGCGCACCTTCTCGGCCACGTCGAAACCCGCCTCCTCGTCGACGAAGGGCTCGACCTGAGGGCGGAGCACATCGGCGCCCTTCACCAGCTTGCCCACCGCATGGGTGCCCCACATCAGCCCGCCCTGTTCGGTGAAGTCGAATTCGGTGTCGGGCGCGTTGTAGAAACGGTCGGCGCGCAGGTGGAATTCGGGGCGCAGCGCCTCGTAGGCGGCCTGCCTGAGCGTCCGGGCCTCGTCGGGAGAGGCCGACCCGTCCTGGCGGAAGCGGAACCCTTCCAGACGGCCGACGAACTCGCCCTCGACCGTCACCTCGCCCTTGTCGTTCACCTCGGCCACGAGGCCCTCCTTCTGCTTGAGCCGGCGGAGCAGAACGCTCGTCCGCCGGTCCACAAATCTTTGCGTCAGCGCGGCATGAAGCGCATCCGACAGGCGGTCTTCTACCGCGCGCGTCTCGCCGCGCCAATGAATTTCGTCCGCGACCCAGCGGTCGCGCTGCGCGACATAGGTCCAGGTGCGGATGTAGGCGAGGCGTTTCGACAGCGCGTCGATGTCGCCTTCGGTCTTGTCGATGCGCCGGATCTGCTCGGCGAGCCAGTCGTCGGGCACGTGGCCCTGACGCAGGAAGGCGAAGATGCGCGACAGGAGATTGGCGTGTTCCTGCGGCGAAATGCCCTGAAAATCGGGGATGCGGCAGACGTCCCACAAGAGCCGCAGGTCGCGCGGATGGCCGAGCAGGTCGCGCACCGCGGCAAGCTCGGCCAGCGCCTTGAGCGCGCGCAGGTCGTCGGCCTCGCGCCCGCGCTGGAGCCATTCGTTCGCGGGCGAGGCCTCGAGCGAGCCGATCAGGCGGTCGGCCGAGCCGAAATCGAGATCGGCGGCGCGCCAGTTGAGCCGCCTGACCGGCGCGAAGCGGTGGGTCTCGATGGCGTCGATCACCTCGGGCGCGAGGGCCGCCGCCTCGCCGGTGACGCCGAAGGTTCCGGGCGCCATGTGGCGGCCGGCGCGGCCGGCGATCTGGGCCAGCTCGTGCGGGAACAGCGGCCGCATCCGCCAGCCGTCGAATTTCGCCGTCGCCGAGAAGGCGACGTGACCGATGTCGAGGTTGAGCCCCATGCCGATGGCGTCGGTGGCGACAAGGTAGTCGACCTCGCCGGCCTGGTACATCGCCACCTGGGCATTGCGGGTGCGGGGGCTTAGCGCCCCCATCACCACCGCCGCACCGCCCTTCTGGCGGCGGATCAGCTCGGCAATGGCATAGACATTCTCGACCGAAAACCCGACTACGGCCGATCTGGGGGGCATCCGGCTTAGCTTTTTCGAACCTGTATGGCTGAGCGTCGAGAACCGTTCGCGTTTCAGGAACTGCACCCCCGGCACCAGCGCGGCGATCGCGCCCCGCATCGTGTCGGAGCCGAGGAACAGCGTCTCGAGCAGCCCCCGCGCGTTCAGCAGGCGGTCGGTGAAGACATGGCCGCGCTCGGGGTCGGCGCAAAGCTGGATCTCGTCCACCGCGAGGAAATCGGCGCCGATGTCGGTGGGCATCGCCTCCACCGTGCAGACCCAGTATTGCGCGCGGGCGCCGACGATGCGCTCCTCGCCGGTGACCAGCGCCGCGACCGAGGGGCCGCGGGCGGCGACGATGCGGTCGTAGACCTCGCGCGCGAGAAGGCGCAAGGGCAGGCCGATGACGCCGGTGCGGTGCGCAAGCATCCGTTCGATGGCATAGTGCGTCTTGCCGGTGTTCGTCGGTCCGAGGACCGCCGTGATCCTCGCTCCCGAGCCCATGCGCCTGCTCCTAGAGTGCCGTGCCGGTCGTCTTCTTTTCCAGCCGGTCGAGCGCCTCATGTATGGTCTGCTGGTGCGGATGTATAGCCAGCGAGGCACGATAGGCCCGGATCGCCGCCTCCTCCTCGCCGAGTTCCTCGAGAATCATCCCCAGCCCGTCGAGCGCGCCGAAATGATGGTCGTTCAGCGCCAGCGCGCGGCCGATGTCGGAAACCGAAGGACCGAACTGGCCGGCGAGGTAGAAGGCGGTCGCCCGCGCATTCCAGCCCTCGGCGAAATCCGGCGCATGGTCGGTCAGCGCGGTCAGATGCTCGATCGCGGCGGGAAGGTCGCCGGCCTCGATCGCCTCCTTGCCGCGCCGGAGCAGGAGGTCCATCGCCGGCGAGCCGGATTTCGACCATTCGCGCAGGATGTCGGCCTGGGTGCGCTGCCATTCGGCATTGGCGGGGTCGGCAAGCTCGGCATAGAGCCGGTCGAGCGGCTCGGCCGCGGGCGCGGGCAGGCCGAGCGATAACGCTGCGGCACAGACGAGCAGAACCGCGCGGAAGTGGGTGGCGATGCGTCCCATATCGGTGCAGAGTGTAGCCGAAACCCGGGGCCTGCGCGAGGGCCCGGGCAGTCACATTTGGAGGAACCATGAGCGATGTTGTGAACGCGGCCGTGGCCGCGCTGAGCGAGAAACTGTCCGGCGGCCTGCCCGGCACGGCCAAGTTCGTGATCGCCGGCGAAGGCGCGCTGATGGTCGACGGCGCCGGCGTGCGGGCGGGCGACGAAGAGGCGGACGTGACCATCACCGCCGACCGCGACACTTTCGAGGGGCTGCTGTCGGGCGACGTCAACCCGACCGCCGCCTTCATGCAGGGCAAGCTCTCCATCGACGGCGACATGGGTCTGGCGATGCAGCTCGGCGCGGCGCTCGGCTGAGGATGGAGCCCGCGCCGTTCTACGCCGAGGTCGCCGGAGCGCCCGGCGGCGAGACCTGCGCCTGGCTGGACACATCGGACGGGGTCCGGGTCCGGGCCGCGCACTGGCGGGGGGGCACGAAGGGGACGGTGCTCCTGTTCCCCGGCCGCACCGAATATGTCGAGAAATACGGGCCCGCGGCGGGCGAGTTCGCGCACCGCGGTTATGCGATGGCGACGATCGACTGGCGCGGCCAGGGAATCGCCGACCGGCTTCTGGAGGACCGCGCGCCGGGGCATGTCGGTCTTTTCGCCGACTACCAGCGCGACGTTGCGGCGCTGGTGGCGTTCCTGCGCGCCGAAGCCCTGCCCGAGCCGTGGTTTCTCGTCGGCCATTCGATGGGGGGCTGCATCGGGCTGAGGGCGCTTCACCAGGGGCTGCCCGTGCGGGCGGCGGCGTTTTCGGCGCCGATGTGGGGAATCCGGATGCACCGGGCGCTCTGCCCGATTGCCTGGACGATGGCGACGCTCTGTCCCGCGGTCGGGCTCGGCGACCGGCTGGTGCCCTCGACCTCGCCGATGACCTATGTGCTCGAGGCGCCGTTCGAAGGGAACCTGCTGACCCGCGACCGGGTGATGTACGAATTCATGCAGCGTCAGTTGACCGCGCATCCCGATCTGGCCATCGGCGGCCCGACGCTGACCTGGCTGCGCGAGGCACTGCGCGAGACCCGCGCGCTGGCGCGCATGCCGTCGCCCGCGCTGCCCTGCCTGACCATGCTCGGGCGGGCAGAGCGGATCGTCCACGTCGGGGCGATCCACGAGCGGATGGCCCGCTGGCCGGGGGCGGTGTTCGATCTGGTCGAGGAGGCCGAACACGAGCTGATGATGGAGCGCCCAGCGGTGCGGGTGCGGTTCTACGATGCCGCGGCGGCGCTCTTCGATGCCCGCCGCGGCTGACCGGCCGGGTCAGATCCGGATCTTGGCGAAACTGTCCCTCAGCGCCTTCGACCAGGCGGCGCTGATCCGCGCGAAATCCTGGTCGCCCGGCTCGAACCGCCGGGTGAAGGCGACACGGCATTCGCCGGCCGGAATCACCGCGAGGTCGAGCGGCATTCCCACCGAGAGGTTCGACCGCAGCGTCGAGTCCATCGACAAGAGCACCGCCTTCTGCGCGTCGGCGAGCGAGGTCGAGCGCCGCACCACCCGGTCGAGGATCGGCTTGCCGTATTTGTGCTCGCCGATCTGGAGGAAGGGCGTGTCCTCGGTCGCCTCGATGAAGTTGCCTTCGGGATAGATGAGGAACATCCGCATCGCGCCCCCCTTGCGCTGGCCCGCGACGATCATCGACGCCGAGGCCCCCTGGCGCATGGCGGCCAGCTTGTCGTCCACCACCTGGCGCACCCGGGCGAGACGGTTGCCGACGATCTCGGCCACCTTGAGCATCGTCGGCGCGAGAAGGATCGAGGTTTCGGGCGTGGCTTCCGGGTCTTCGATCGCCTCGCGCAGTTCGGCGACGGTGGTCTGGGTGATCGACAGGCTGCCCGCGGTCAGGATCACCACGATCCGCTCGCCCGGGTCCTCGAAGGTGAACATCTTGCGGTAGGTGGCGATATTGTCGAGCCCGGCATTGGTGCGCGTGTCCGACAGAAGCACCATGCCGTCGTTGAGAAGCAGCCCCACGCAATATGTCATCGTCCGGTTCCCGTTGGCCCTGGCCCGCGCGACACTATTGCTGGCCCTGCCCGACCGCAACCGTCACGTCGAGGGTTTCGCGCCCGGCACCCTGGGCGATGCCGCGGATCGGGGCGGCGTCGCGGGCGTCGAGCCCCGAGCCGAGGCGGACGTAGCGGTCGTCGGGGCAGGAGCGGTTGGCAGGGTCGAAGCCGATCCAGCCGAGGCCCTCGATCCAGACCTCGGCCCAGGCATGGGCCGCCTCATGGGCCGCGCCGTCCTCGGTCGCGAAGAGATAGCCCGAGGCGTAGCGGGCGGGCAGGCCAAGGACGCGCGCCGCGGCGATCAGCGCATGGGCATGGTCCTGGCAGACGCCCTCCCCCAGCGCCATCGCCTCTGCCGCGGTGGTATGCGCCTCGGTGGCGCCGGGGCGGTAGGCGATGGCCTCGGCGACGAGGCGCGACAGCGCATGTGCCCGGGCGAGCGGCTCGCCGGTCTCGACCGCGGCGGCGCGGGCAAGTTCGGCAAGCTGGCCGTCGGCCCGCGTCGCCTGGGTCTCGCGCAGGTAGACGGCGGGGTTGACCGCCTCGCGGTGGCCGGTGAGAAGGCCGGCGAGGTCGGCCGTCTCGACGGTGCCGACGACGGTCACGGTGACACGGTCGGCCGGCCCCCTGAGCGACCAGCTTTCGATCCAGTCGCCGGCACCGTCGCGGAATCCCGCGCCCTTCTGGCCGCCCTCGACCGCGACCTGCCAGTCGATCAGCCGCTGCCCGGCGAACTCCGACGGGGTCAGGCGCAGGCTCTGCACCGCCATGCGGATCGGCGCGTCGTAGCGGTAGGCGGTGCGGTGCGCGACGGTGAGGATCATCGCATCTCTCCGCTGAGGTAGGTTTCGCGCACCACGTCCGACAGCTTGCCCGCGCGGCGGATGAAGCGGCTGAGGAATTCGTGCAGCCCCTCGTCGAACACCGCCTCGATGGTGAGCCGGGCAAGTTCGTCCCGCAAGCCGTCGGCCGCGTCCTGCGCCGGGGTAAGCCTTCCGTAGGCGACGGCGAGATTGTCCAGATGCACCGCCGCGCCGACCACGGAGGTGGTGAGAGAACGCGGGCACTGCCGGTTGAGGATGAGGAAGTCGGCGACCTTGGCGGCGGTGATCTCGCCGCCATAGGCCCAGTGGAAGGCGCGATGCGCCGACAGCGCCCTGAGCAGCGTCGTCCACTGGTAGCTGTCGAGCCCGGTGCCGACGTAGTCGGCGCGCGGCAAGAGGACATAGTATTTCACGTCGATCAGCCGCGCGGTGTTGTCGGCGCGTTCCAGCCGGTAGCCGAGGCCGAGAAAATCGTAGCCGTCGTTTCTCAGCAGCGTCGTGTCGATGGCGCCCCTGACCTGGGCGGCGTGGCGCATCGTCCATTCGGTCAGCCGGCCGAGGTCCAGCCCGCTGCGCGGCTGGCGGTCGAGCTGGCGCAGCTCCTGGTAAGCGGTGTTGAGCGCGTCCCAGACCTGGGAGGTCAGCGCGGTGCGGACGATCCGGCCGTTTTCCCGCGCGCGTTCAAGGCAGGAGGCGATCGAGGACGGATTGTCGCGGTCGAAGAAGAGATAGCTTTCGATGTTGCGCTGCACCGGGTCGGCATACTTGCCGGCGAAGCCCGCGGCGGTGCCCGAGGCCTGGAGGAGCGAATCCCATTCGTTGCGGTAGCCGTGCCCGGCCGACGGCAGGAGCGCGATGCGGGCGCCCACTTCGAGGAGCCGCGCCATCATCTCGGCCCGCTCCATGTAGCGGCCGATCCAGAACAGGTTTTCCGCGGTCCGGCTCAGCATCCCGTCACTCCGCCAGCACCCAGCTATCCTTGACGCCGCCGCCTTGCGAGGAATTGACCACGAGCGAGCCTTCGGTCAGCGCCACCCGGGTAAGCCCGCCGGGCACCAGCTCGATCGCCTCGCCGACGAGGCAGTAGGGCCGCAGGTCGACATGCCGGGGCGCGACCCCCTCGGCCACGAAGGACGGGCAGGTGGACAGCGCCAGCGTCGGCTGGGCGATGTAGTTCGCGGGGTCGGCGACGATCTTGTGGCGGAACGCCTCCACCTCGGCGGCGGTCGATTTCGGGCCGACCAGCATCCCGTAGCCGCCCGAGCCGTGCACCTCCTTCACCACCAGGTCGGCCAGATGGGCGAGGACATGTTTCAGGTCGTCCTGTTTCGCGCATTGCCAGGTCGGCACGTTCTGCAGGACCGGCTCCTCGCCGAGATAGAAGCGGATCATTTCCGGGACATGGGTATAGACGGCCTTGTCGTCGGCAACGCCCGCGCCGGGGGCCGAGCAGATCGTCACGCCACCCGAGCGATAGACATCCATCAGCCCCGCCACGCCCAGCATGGAGTCGGGCCGGAAGCAGAGCGGATCGAGGAAGGCGTCGTCGATCCGGCGGTAGATCACGTCCACCCGCTTCGGTCCCTCGGTGGTGCGCATCCAGACCAGCCCGCCGTCGACGAAAAGGTCGGGCCCCTCGACCAGTTCCACCCCCATCAGGTCGGCGAGGAAGGAATGCTCGTAGTAGGCGGAATTGTAGTGGCCGGGCGTCAGGATGACGATGCAGGGCTCGCCCTCGCAGCGCTGGGGCGCGACCGAGGCGAGCGTGCGGCGGAGAAGCTGCGGATAGGCCTCCACCGGCTCGATCCGGTTCTCGCGGAAGAGCGCGGGGAACATCCGCATCATGATCTCGCGGTTCTCCAGCATGTAGGAGACGCCCGAGGGCGTGCGGCAGTTGTCCTCGAGCACGAAGAAGTCCTCCGGCCCGGTGCGGACGAGGTCGATGCCGACGATGTGGGAAAAGACCCCCTTCGGCGGCACGAAGCCCGCCACCGCCTTTTCGTAGGCCTCGTTGCCATAGACGAGATGGGCGGGGATGCGGCCGGCGCGGACGATCTCGCCCCTCCCGTAGACATCGACGAGGAAGGCATTGAGCGCCCGCGCCCGCTGCTTGATGCCGCGTTCCAGCCGGCGCCATTCGCCTTGCGTGAAGACGCGGGGGAACATGTCGAAGGGGATCAGCCGGTCGGGGTCGCCGCCTTCGCCGTAGACCGCGAAGGTGATGCCGATGCGGCGGAACAGCGCCTCCGCCTCGGCCTGCTTCATCTGGCGAAGCTCGGCCGGCATGTTGCGCATCCAGTCCTCGAGACGCCCGTAGGGCGGGCGCACCGTCGCACCGTCGAACATCTCGTTGAAGAACGCCGGCGCCATCCCCGCCCCCTCCGGTCCCGTTCGGAAAACCTTAGGCGGCGAAATCCCGCTTGTGAAGCGGGGCGCAGGCCTTGGCGCCCGGCACGGCGGAATCTGCGTGGTGACGGGCGGCGGCCGGGGCTAAGCTTTCGCCATGACGCGCGCACCCGTGCTGAGCTTCACCGACCGCGGCCTCTACTGTGCCGCCGGCGATTTCCACATCGACCCCTGGCGGCCGGTGGACCGGGCGCTCATCACCCACGGCCATTCCGACCATGCCCGGCCCGGCCACGGCGCCTATCTCTGCACCCCGCTGACCGCGCCGGTCCTGCGGCTGCGGCTCGGACCGGTGACGGTGGAAACGCTCGCCTATGGCGGGGCCCGGCGGATCGGCGGCGCCACGGTCAGCTTCCATCCCGCCGGCCATGTGCCCGGCTCGGCGCAGGTCCGGGTCGAGGTCGGGGGCGAGGTCTGGGTCGTCTCGGGCGACTACAAGACCGAGGCCGACGGGCTGTCGGAGCCGTTCGAGCCGGTCCCGTGCCACAGCTTCGTCAGCGAATGCACCTTCGGCCTGCCGGTCTTCCGCTGGGCGCCGCAGGCCGAAGTGATGGAGGCGATCAACGCCTGGTGGCGGGCGAATGCGGCGGCCGGGCGGGCCTCGATCCTCGGCGCCTATGCGCTCGGCAAGGCGCAGCGCATCCTCGCCCGGCTCGATCCCGCCATCGGCCCGATCCTGACCCACGGCGCGGTCGAGAACGTCAACGAGGCGCTGCGCGAGGCGGGGCTGGCGCTGCCGGCGACCGAGCGTGTCCTGCCCGGGGCCGGCACCGCGGCCCGGCCCGGCGCCTTCGTGCTGGCCACACCCTCGGCGCTCGGCACGCCCTGGGCGCGCCGCTTCGGCCCGGCGGCGGAAGCCTTCGCCTCGGGCTGGATGCGGCTGCGCGGCGTCCGCCGCCGGCGCGGGCTCGCCACCGGCTTTACCCTCTCCGACCATGCCGACTGGGATGGGCTCAACGCCGCCATCGCCGCGACCGGGGCAAGCCGGGTCTTCGTCACCCACGGCTATACCGCGCCCTTCCGCCGCTGGCTGGAGGAACAGGGCTACGAGGCCGGGATCGTCGAGACCGAGTTCCGCGGCGAGGAGACCGGCGAGGCGACGGGGGAGGAGCCGGAGGGGCCGCCAGCGGAGGCGGGGGATGCGGGATGAGACGATTCGTCGCCCTCTTCGCCGCCCTCGACGGCACCACCTCGACCAGCGCGAAGGTGGCCGCGCTCGCCGAGTATTTCCGCACCGCGCCCGAGGATGACCGGCTCTGGACCATCGCGCTTCTGTCCGGCCGGCGGCCGCGGCGGTCGGTCACGGCGACGGAACTGCGTGAGTGGGCGGCAGAGGCGGCCGGCCTGCCGCTCTGGCTCTTCGAGGAAAGCTATCCGGTGGTGGGCGACCTCGCCGAGACGATCGCGCTGGTGCTGCCCGATCCGGCGCGCGCGACTGAGCGGTCGCTGGCGGAGTGGATCGGGACGATCCGCGCCGTCGCCGGGCGGCCCGCCACGGAGCGCAGGGCCGCGATCCTCGACGCCTGGGCCGGGCTCGCGCCCGAGGAGCGGTTTCTTTTCAACAAGCTCATCACCGGCGGCTTCCGCATGGGGGTCAGCCAGAAGCTGATGACCCGGGCGCTGGCGGCGGCGACGGGGCTTGAGGAGGCGGAGCTGGCGCACCGGCTGATGGGGGCCTGGACACCGGAGACGGTGAGCTACCGGACCCTCATTCACGCCAGCGACCCGGCGGCCGACCTGTCGCGGCCCTATCCGTTCTTCCTCGCCTATCCGCTGGAGGCGGAGCCCGGGACGCTGGGCGATCCGGCCGACTGGTTCGCCGAGTGGAAATGGGACGGCATCCGCGGCCAGATCGTGTTCCGCGGCGGGGAACTGGCGCTCTGGTCACGCGGCGAGGAGCTGATCACCGACCGCTTCCCCGAATTCGCCCGGCTGGCGGATTTCCTGCCCCCCGGCACGGTGATCGACGGCGAGGTCATGGCCTGGGCCGGCGACGGCCCCCTGCCCTTCGCCGAGTTGCAGAAGCGGATCGGCCGCAAGACCGTGCCGCGGAAGCTCCTGGCGGAGGCGCCGGCAATGCTTCTCGGCTATGACCTCTTGGAGGCGGAAGGCACGGACCTGCGCGCCCTGCCCTTCGCCACCCGCCGCGCCCGGCTTGAGGCACTGGCATCGGGGTTGCCGCCCGACGCGCCGCTGCGGCTGTCGCCCGAGGTGCCGTTCGCCGGCTGGGACGATCTGGCTGCCCTGCGCGCGCAGGCCGGCGCGGCGCGGGCCGAGGGGCTGATGCTGAAGCGGCGCGCCTCGGCCTACGGCGTAGGGCGGCGGCGCGGCGACTGGTGGAAGTGGAAGGTCGACCCGATGACCGTCGACGCGGTGATGGTCTATGCCCAGTCCGGGCACGGGCGGCGGGCGACGCTCTTCACCGATTTCACCTTCGCGGTCCGGGACGGCTACGATTTCGTGCCCTTCACCAAGGCCTATTCCGGCCTGACCGACGCCGAGTTCGCCGAGATCACCCGCTGGGTGCGCGCGAACACGCTGGAACGTTTCGGCCCGGTCCGGCGGGTGCCGCCGGAACTGGTCTTCGAGATCGCCTTCGAGGGCATCCAGGCTTCAAGCCGCCACAAGAGCGGCATCGCCCTGCGCTTTCCCCGCATGGTCCGCTGGCGGCGCGACAAGCCGGCGGCGGAGATCGACACGCTGGAGGGGCTCAGGGCACTGCTGGCGGCGCGGGGCTGAGGGGCCGGGAGCCCCAGGCGGGATATTTGCGCCAAACTGAAAGCCGGCGGCTTGCCTTGGCGCGCGCCGGGTGCCTATCTCGGCCAGACCGACACGAGGAGACTGCCATGACGATCCGCCTCCCCCGCCCCATCTTCGACGCCGACGCTTCCGCCGGGGGGCTGGGCGGCTTGCCCGAGTGGGATCTGTCCGACCTCTACGCCGCGCCCGATGCGCCCGAACTGGCGCGCGACCTCGCCGAGCTGGAGCGTGCCTGCGCCGCCTTCGCCGCCGACTACGAGGGCAGGCTCGCCACGCTGGATGCCAAGGGCATGCTCGGCTGCATCCACCGCCACGAGCGGATCGAGGCGCTGGCCGGGCGGATCATGTCCTACGCCGGCCTGCGCTACTACCAGAACACCACCGATGCCGGCCGGGCGAAGTTCCTGTCCGACTGCCAGGACAGGGTCACGGAGTTCACCACCCCGCTCGTCTTCTTCTCTCTGGAGTTCAACCGGATCGAGGACGCGGCTTACACGGCGCTCTTTTCGGCGAACGATGCGATCGCGCGCTACCGGCCGGCCTTCGACCGGATGCGGGCGATGAAGCCATACCAGCTCTCGGACGAGCTGGAACGGTTCCTGCACGACCAGTCGACGGTCGGCGCCTCGGCCTGGAACAAGCTCTTCGACGAGACGATGGCAGGCCTGTCCTTCACCGTCCCGGGCGAGCCGGAGGCGCTGAACCTCGAGGCGACGCTGAATCTGCTGTCGGAGCCCGAGCGGCCGAGACGGGAGGCGGCGGCCCATGCGCTCGCCGGGGTTTTCTCTAGCAACATCAAGCTTTTCGCGCGCGTCCATAACACGCTGGCGAAGGAGAAGGAGATCGAGGACCGCTGGCGCAGGATGCCGACCCCGCAGACCGGCCGGCATCTTTCCAACGATGTCGAGCCCGAGGTGGTGGAGGCGCTCAGGAACGCCGTTGTCGCGGCCTATCCGAAGCTCAGCCACCGCTACTATGCGCTGAAGGCGAAGTGGCTGGGGCTCGACAGATTGCAGGTCTGGGATCGCAACGCACCGCTGCCGATGGAGGAGAAGCGCGTGATCGGCTGGGCCGAGGCGCGCGCGACGGTGCTCGACGCCTACGCAAGCTTCGCGCCGGAAATGGCCGATCTTGCTGCGCCTTTCTTCGACAGGGGGTGGATCGACGCGGGGGTCAGGCCGGGCAAGGCGCCGGGCGCCTTCGCCCATCCGACGGTGACGGAGGTGCATCCCTACGTCATGCTCAACTACCTCGGCAAGCCGCGCGACGTGATGACGCTGGCGCACGAGCTGGGCCACGGCGTCCACCAGCGGCTGGCGGCGCCGCAGGGCGAGATGCTGGCCTCCACCCCCCTCACCCTCGCCGAGACGGCGAGCGTCTTCGGCGAGATGCTGACCTTCCGCCGGCTCTTGGCCGGAGCCACGACCCCGGCCGAGCGCAAGATCCTGCTGGCCGGCAAGGTCGAGGACATGATCAACACCGTGGTGCGCCAGATCGCCTTCTACGACTTCGAATGCAAGCTTCACGCCGCCCGGCGGGAGGGCGAACTGACGCCCGAGGACCTCGGCCAACTGTGGATGAGCGTGCAGGGCGAGAGCCTCGGGCCCGCGTTCGAGTTCATGTCGGGTTACGAGACCTTCTGGGCCTATATCCCGCATTTCGTCCATTCCCCCTTCTACGTCTACGCCTATGCCTTCGGCGACGGGTTGGTGAACGCGCTCTATGCCGCCTACGAGGAAGGGCTGCCGGATTTCCAGGCGAAGTATTTCGACATGCTGAAGGCGGGCGGATCGAAGCACCACGGGGCGCTTCTCGCCCCCTTCGGCCTTGACGCCTCGAAGCCTTCGTTCTGGGACAAGGGCCTGTCGATGATCGCGGGGATGATCGACGAACTGGAGGCGATGGAGGCATGATCGCGCTCGCCCCCCTGCCGCGCGGCCGGGTGGGCGAGGTCCTGCATCTGGAGCTTGCGCCCGACCAGCGCGATTTCGTGCACCCGATCGCCGAGATGGTGCGCGAGGATACGGCGGGCGTCGCCTTCCACATCATCCGCGCCGGGGCGGTAGCGGTGGGCTTCTTCAAGACCGACCGCTTCTATGCCGAACGCCACCCCTTCGCCCGCCCTGGCGAGCCGGGGCTGCGGAGCATGCTGATCGGCGCGCAGTATCAGGGATGCGGGCATGGCAAGGCGGCGATGGCGGTCCTGCCCGCCTATCTGCGCAAGGCTCTGCCCGGCGCACGCTCGGCGGTGCTGACGGTCAACCTGCGTAACGGCGCGGCGCGGCATGTCTATCTCGCGGGCGGCTGGGAGGACACCGGAACCCTCCATGCGGGGGGCAACTCCGGCCCGCAAACCGTGCTGCGGCTCGCGCTGTGATGCCCGTCTCCCGGCCCGGCCGCAGGCCCGGCGCGGCTTCATCCTGGCCCGGCAGGGGTGTGTTATTTCTGCACTGGACCGGAATTTCGCCGAAACTCCCGCCACAATTAACGCCACCCTGCATGATACCAGATAAGCCACGGGACTGATTCGCCGCTGCGGGCGGGCGGTGCCCGGCAAGAACGAGTGCGGTCTTGACACGTTCCGAAGGCGCCGGCTGCCCCGGGCATCGCCGGCGGGGCGCTGAGGCAGCGCCGGTTTCTTCCGGTCGCAAGCGCCGTGGGAAATGCAGGCGGGAAGCAGATGGCGACGACGTTCAACTGGATCTATCTCGGCACGACCACGGTCCGGATCGACCCGACCGAGGGCAACACCGTTGCCGAGAACGCCTCGGCCCTGGTCGGCCAGACCTACGGCTCGTCCACGGACCCGCTTCACACCCATATCACCTCGGCGACGATGATCGACAACGGCGGCAACAACACCGCGCTCGATCAGAACAACAACGCCTCTAACGACCGGTTCTCGACCAATATCGGCGCCGGCGTCCAGACCTTCACCTTCGACGCCTCGATCGTCTACGACGCGACCGTGACCTATGCCGACGGAACCTCCGGCACGGTGTCGCTGGTCCTGGTGCAGGGCACCGCAGGCCACCTCTTCCTGGCGCCCGAGCCGGCGGCCACGCCCGCGCCCGATACCGCAGTCTATGAAGCCAAGCCGATCGTCTCGGTCACGCTCACCGGCATCACCGGCGGGACGACGAGCTACACCGGCCTTGGCATCGACCGGACGGTGACGGGCTTTGACGACGGTTATGTCGAGGGCACCGCCGGCAACGACCTGATCAACTCTGCCTATGTCGAACCGATCGCCAACGGCAGCGACCGGATCGACAACGGCGACGGCCTTTCCGGCGCCGGAACCGCCTGGCAGGACGACCGCGTCCGCGCCGGGGCGGGCAACGATACGGTCCTGTCGGGGCTTGGCAGCGATACCGTCGACGGTGGCACGGGGACGGATTCGATCGACGGCGGCGACGGCAACGATTCGCTTTTCGGCGGCACCGGGACCTTCGCCGACACGATCCTCGGAGGGCTCGGCAACGACACCATCGACGGCGACGACGGCAACGACTCGCTCCTCGGCGGCGACGGGGCCGACAGCATCCTCGGCGGACTCGGCGCGGACTATGTCGACGGCGGCACGGGTGCCGACACGATCGACGGCGGCGACGGCGCCGACAGCCTCTTCGGTGGCACCGGGACCTTCGCCGACAGCATCCTCGGCGGCGCCGGCAACGACACGTTCGACGGCGGCGCGGGCGACGACTCGCTTTCCGGTGGCGCCGGGGTGGACAGCATCCTTGGCGGGCTCGGCAACGACACCGTCGACGGCGGCACCGAGGCCGACTCCATCGACGGCGGCGACGGCGCCGACAGCCTCTTCGGCGGCGCCGGCGCGTTCAACGACACCATCCTCGGCGGCGCCGGCGATGACACGATCGACGGCGGCGACGGCAACGACACGCTTTCCGGTGGCGCCGGGGCGGACAGCATCCTTGGCGGGCTCGGCAATGATACCGTCGATGGCGGCACCGAGGCCGACTCCATCGACGGCGGCGACGGCGCCGACAGCCTCTTCGGCGGCGCCGGGACCTTCGCCGACACAATCCTCGGCGGCACGGGCGCCGACACGATCGACGGCGGCGACGGCAACGACTCGCTATCGGGCGGTGATGGCGCCGACAGCATCCTCGGCGGGGCGGGCAACGATTCTGTCGATGGGGGCGCGGGCAACGACACGCTGCTCTTCGGCGCCGGCGACGACACGGTGCTCGGCGGCACCGGCGACGACGTCATCGACGACGTGGTTGGCTCGACCCTCACCGGGAACAACCTGCTTGACGGCGGCGCCGGCAACGACACCATCTATGGCGGCGGCGGCAGCGACACGATCCTCGGCGGCGACGACAACGACCAGCTTTTCGGCGAGGATGGTGACGACACGCTGGACGGCGGCGCGGGCGCCGACACGCTGGCGGGCGGGGCCGGCAACGATCGGTTCCTCGGGCTCACCGCGGGCGATGCGGTGGACGGGGCGGAGGATCCCGGCAACGCCGACATCGACGTGCTCGACCTCTTCGGCTCGGGCTGGACCAAGGCCAACACCAACATCCTGTTCACGACACCCGACCACGAGAACGGCACGGTCCAGTTCCTCGACGGGAACGGCAATGTCATCGGCACGATGAGCTTCTCGAACATCGAGACGATCGTGCCCTGCTTCACCCCGGGAACCCTGATCGACACCGACCGCGGGCCGGTTGCCGTCGAGGCGCTGTCTGCGGGCGACCGGGTGATGACGATGGACGACGGCTACCAGGTGCTGCGCTGGATCGGGCGGCGCGATCTCTCCGCCGGTGAGCTGGCGGAGTGCCCGGCGCTGCGCCCGGTCCTGATCGGCAAGGATGCCTTCGGGCCCGGCCTGCCCGAACGCGACCTGAAACTTTCGCCGCAGCACCGGGTGCTGCTGTCGGGCGCGCGGGCGGAACTTGTCGCGGGCGAGGCCGAGGTGCTGGCGCCGGCCCTGCATTTCCTCGGCCTGCCGGGCGTCGTGCGCGATGCGGCGGCCGGGGGTGTCAGCTACATCCATCTTCTCTTCGACCGCCACCAGATCGTCCGCTCGGACGGGCTCTGGACGGAAAGCTTCCAGCCCGCGGCCGCCACGCTTTCGGCGATGGACGAAGGCCCGCGCGCCGAGCTTCTGCGGCTTTTCCCCGAGCTTTGCGCGGCGAACCTGACGCGCTATCCTTCTGCCCGATCGACGGTGAAACGGCACGAGGCGCGGCTGATCCTCGCGTCCTGACAGCGGGGAACGGGCCATGTGGCTGATCTGGCGGCTTCTTGCGGCAATCGTCGTGCTCGGCACGCTGGGCTTCTTCCTGTTTGCGCCGGCGATCGCCGAACGCGGCCAGAACCCGGTGGCGGAGCACGCGCTCTGGCCGGTCTCTCCGGCGGCGGCGGCGATGCATGAGCGGCTGGTCATCGGCGACTGGCACGCCGATTCGCTGCTGTGGGATCGTGACCTGACGCTGCGGGCGTCGCGCGGCCAAGTCGACCTGCCGCGGCTGATCGAAGGCAATGTCGCTGTCCAAGTCCTCACCACGGTGACGAAAAGCCCCGCCGGGCTGAACTACGACAAGAACGCCGCCGACGCGCGCGACGACATCACGCTTCTCTACATCGGGCAGTTGCGCCCCTTCCGCAGTTGGCTCGACCTGACCGAGCGCGCACTGGAACAGGCCCGGCAACTGGCGCTGGCCGAGGAGAAGGCGCCGCAGATGCTGAAGATCGTGCGGACCCGCGCCGATCTCGAGGGGGTGCTGGCGCGGCGGGCCGAGGGAGAGCGGGTGGTGGGCGGTATCCTCGGCGCCGAGGGCGGTCATGCGCTCGGCGGCGATCTGGCCAATCTCGACCGGCTTTACGACGCGGGCTTCCGGCTGATCGGGCTTACGCATTTCTTCGACAACGAACTTGGCGCCTCGCTTCACGGCGAGGCCGGACAGGACAAGGGCCTGACCGATTTCGGCCGCGCCGTGGTGGCGCGGATGGTCGAGAAGCGGATGGTGATCGACCTCGCCCATGCCTCGCCGAAGATGGCGGGCGAGGTGCTCGACATGGTGGACGCGCCGGTGGTGGTCAGCCACACCGGCATCCACAGCCAGTGCCCGACGGTGCGGAACTTCCCCGACGACCTGATGCGGCGCGTGGCCGAGGAGGGCGGCGTGATCGGCATCGGCTTCTGGAGCGAGGTCACCTGCGACGACACGCCCGCCGGCATCGCCGCCGCGATCGTCGCGGCGATCGGGGTCGTGGGAGAGGACCACGTCTCGCTCGGCTCCGACTTCGACGGCGCGGTGGCCACGCGTTTCGACGTCTCGGAGCTTGCGGCACTCACCCAGGCGCTGATCGACCGGGGGCTGTCAGAGCCGGTGATCGCCAAGGTGATGGGCGGCAACATGGTGCGGTTCCTGGAAACCGCGCTGCCGCCCGACTGAGCCTCACGCCCTGACGAGGCCCTCGAGGTGCTTCGGCAGGTCGATGACGGGGATTTTCATCAGATCCTTGGCGATATCGCCGGCAAGCGCGGCCGCGGGCGCGCCGGACATGGCCTTGCGCAGCACACCGAGCATCTTCGGTGCCGCGGCCACCACCAGCCGGTCGGCGCGGACCTGGGCCCATTCCTGCTGGAGCGCCTCGGCCACGTGCTTGGCGAACCGCTCGCGGCGCTGCTGCTCCAGCGTTTCGCGCGGATCGATGCTGTGGCGGGGGGCGCCAGCGCCGGTATGGCGTCCGGCCTTGTCCTGGTAGTCGATCTGAAGGTCGGGGAACTGGTCCGCCATGAGGCAGGCGTGTTCCTTCAGCCCGGTCCCGGGCCCTTCGTTGAGAAGGAAGCGCGCCTCGGCGTCATCGGCCATGAGGACAAGCGTGCGGTCGGGTCTCATCGCGGGTCTCCTTCCGGTTTTAAACGTCTCGTGTCACGGTTCGGTGGCGCCGACGGGGTCAGGCGGGGACGAGCGGGCTGTCCGCGGCAAGGATGCGGTCGATCATCGCCTGCGTGCCCCTCGCGTCCTCGAGGCTCCACGGATAGGTCGCGCCGGTGCGCAGGCTGCGGCAGAAGGCCTCCACCTGATTGCGGTATTGCCGCACGCCGGGGAAGCGTTCGACCTGGTCGGGCTTGCCGGGGCGCAGCATATGAAGCTGCGCCTCGCCGAAAAGGCCGGCGTTGAAGGGGGCGGTCAGGCGGATCAGCCCGGTCTCGCCCTGGAACACCACCTCCTGGCGCGGCGGCAGGCGCATCGAGGTCATCGCGTGATAGCTGAAGCGGCCATGTGGCCCTTCCATCTCGGCCACGACCTGGGCGAAGACGTCGACTCCGCCTTCGCGGAGGATCCGCGACCTGAGGGCGACGGGTTCGGCCCCGGTGACCCAGCGCACCGACCCATAGGTGTAGACGCCGATGTCGGGAATGGAGCCGCCGCCGGTCTCGGGCCGGTTGCGGATGTTGCCCGGATCGGCGCGGTTGTCGTAGCTGAAATGCGCGTCGGCATGGAGGACGCGACCGATGGCGCCTTCGGCCACCAGCGCGCGCGCCCGCTGCCATTGCGGATGGTGGACGATCATGTAGGCTTCCGCCACCAGCAGCCCGGCGTCGTCGCGCGCGGCGATCAGGCCGTCGATCTCCTCGGCGCGCATGGCGACCGGCTTTTCGGTCAGCACATGCTTGCCGGCAGCGATCGCCTTCAGCGTCCATTCGACATGGAGCGTGTTGGGCAGGGGCACGTAGACCGCCTCGATCGCAGGATCGGCAAGCAGGCTCTCATAGCTGTCATGAAGCTTGAGGTCGGGGCAGAAGGCGCGGAAGCCCCCGGCCTTGTCCGGGTGCGGCGTGGCCAGGGCGTATAGCCGCGCGCCCTCGGCCTCGTGGATCGCGCGGGCCATGTGCTGGCGCGCGAAGTTCGCGGCACCGAGAACGCCCCAGTTCACCACCGTCATCGCCAGAGTCCCCCGCGGTTTGCGTGGCGCCGAGCCTACCGCCAGCGCCGCCCGGGGCGCAAGCCGGGGCCCGGCCGCGGCGGACTGGCACGACCGATCTCAGGCCGGGACGAGCATCCCCTTGTCCTTCGCGAGCTTGCGCATCTCGTTGTGCAGCTTCTCGAAGGCGCGCACTTCGATCTGGCGGATGCGCTCGCGGCTGACGCCATAGTGTTCGGACAGTTCCTCCAGCGTCACCGGTTCGTCCCTGAGCCGGCGCTGCATCAGGATGTCGCGCTCTCGGTCGTTCAGCACCGCCATCGCGCGCTCCATCATCTCGCGCCGCACCCCGAGTTCGTCGGCCTCGGCGTAGCTCGTCGCCTGATCGGCGTCCTCGTCCTCGAGCCAGTCCTGCCACTGCGCCGCGCCCTCGCCTTCCGCCCCGACGGTGGCGTTGAGCGAGGCATCGCCCCCCGACAGCCGGCGGTTCATGGCGATCACCTCGTCGGTGCTGACGTTGAGGTCATGGGCGATCTTCTCGACGTGCTCGGGCCTGAGATCGCCCTCCTCCAGCGCGCCGATGCGGCTTTTCGCCTTGCGCAAGTTGAAGAACAGCTTTTTCTGCGCCGAGGTGGTGCCGAGCTTCACCAGGCTCCATGACCTGAGGATGTATTCCTGGATCGAGGCGCGGATCCACCACATCGCATAGGTGGCCAGCCGGAAGCCCTTTTCGGGATCGAAGCGCTTGACCGCCTGCATCAGGCCGACGTTGGCTTCCGAGATCACCTCGGCCTGCGGCAGGCCGTAGCCGCGATAGCCCATCGCGATCTTGGCGGCGAGGCGAAGGTGCGAGGTCACGAGCCGGTGGGCCGCCTCGGAATCCTGATGATCCACCCAGGCCTTCGCCAGCATGTATTCCTCTTCCGGTTCCAGCAGCGGGAACTTGCGGATTTCCTGCAGATAGCGGTTCAGCCCCTGCTCGGGGCTCGGTGCGGGAAGATTGGCATAGCTCGTCATTCCTGACCCCTTCTCTCGACCGGGAACCCCGGTATCTAGGCTCCGCGGCGTCTTCGCACAAGGGCGAAGCACTCCATCCCCCTCACTAACGTCTAATGCGTCGGCCTCCGTCGCGGTTCCAGGCGAATGCTTCGATTCCTCACATCCTTGTCACCGGCCGCACCGTCGCCGGCCGCAGTCCGGCGGCCCGGTCAGAGAAGCGGTCCCATCGTCGCGAAGAGGTTGTTGACGGCGCGCACCAGAAGCGGCCAGCTCTGGCCGTGGGCGGGGTCGAGAACCGTGGCGCGCGAGAGCCAGGCGAGCTGGCGCGCCCGCATCGCGCCGGTCACCTCCGCCGACACCAGGATCATCATGTTCTCGAAATTCAGCTCGAAGCTGCGGCGATCCATGTTGGCCGAGCCGAGGCAGGTCGCCACACCGTCGACCGTCAGCGTCTTGGCGTGCAGAAGCCCGCCCTGGTATTCGGCCAGCCGCACGCCGGCGCGCAGAAGGTCGGAATAGTAGCTCCGGCTGGCCCGGGCGACGAAGAAACTGTCGTTCTTTGCGGGCAGGATCATCGTGACCTTCACGCCGCGCCGCGCCGCGCCGCAGATCGCGCGGTGGAGCGTGTCGTCGGGGACGAAATAGGGCGTGGTGATGATCGCCTCATCCTGCGCGGCGGACAGCAGCATGGCGAAGATGTCGGAGACGGCGCGGTTGTCGATCGTCGGGCCGCTGCCGACCGCAATGGCGGCAAACCCGCCCGGCAGGGGCGGTGCGGGCAGGTCGAGCAGGGCCGCCACGTCCTCGCCCGCATGGGTCATCCAGTCGATGATGAAAAGGTGCTGGAGCTGGCGCACCACCGGCCCCTCGACGCGGATCATGACATCCACCCAGGGGCCGAAGCGCTGCTTCGGCAGGAAGGCCGGATCGGCGCAGTTCTGGCTGCCGCAATAGCCCGTCCGCCCGTCGATGACGGCGATCTTGCGGTGGTTCCTGAGATCCACCCGCGCGAAGAAGACGTGGGCCAGAAGCCAGCGCATCTTGAAGGTGATGGCGGTCTGGACCCCGCAGGCCCCGAGCGCCGTCCAGCGGGCGGACCGCGCCAGCGCGCGCGAGCCGAGCCCGTCGATCAGCACGCGGCAGGCGACGCCGCGCGCCGCCGCGCGCTGGATGGCATCGAGCACGCGCAACCCGTTGCCGTCCTGAAGCCAGATGTAGAAGAGAAGGTGGACATGATCGCGCGCCGCGTCGATGTCGGCCACCAGCGCGTCGATGGCGGCCGCCTCGTCTGACGGAAGCGTGGCGGCATTGCCCGCCACCGGCACAAAGCCGTTGACCGAGGCGGCACGGCGGAACACCGGTCGCAGCGCCACCGGCAGGTCGGCCGGTGCCCCGGCCGGTGCGGCCGGCGGGCGTGCCGCGAGCCGGTCGCTCACCTCCCGCATCCGCCGCCGGGTGCGGTTGCCGATATTCGTCTCGCCGAAGAGGTAGTAGAGCACGACGCCCGCGACCGGCACCGAGGCGATGAGAAGAAGCCAGGCGGCGCGGGCCGCGGGGGCCCGGTCGCGCTTGGTCAGCGCGCGCAGCGCCGTCAGAAGCTGGAGCACCAGATGGAGGAGGACGCCGAAGCTGAAGGTCACGGGCCGCCTCGGTGCTGGGACGCTGCTGGGACGGGGCGGATCATGACCCGAGACAGGCGAGGAGTCCCGCGAAATCCGCCGGGAGATCGGAGGTGAAGTGCAGTTCCGCGCCCGTTACCGGGTGGACAAAGCCCAGCGTCGCGGCATGGAGCGCCTGGCGCGGGAAGGCGGCGACCGCGGCGGCGGCCTCGGGCCCGAGCGCGGCGGCAGAGGGCTTGCGGCGGCCGCCATAGGTCGGATCGCCGACCCGCCCGTGGCCGGCATGGGCGAGGTGGACGCGGATCTGATGGGTGCGCCCGGTTTCCAGCCGGCATTCGACGAGCGCGAGCGCGGGCGGGTGCCCGAAGCATTCCACCACCCGCACCCGGGTCACCGCGTGCCGGCCGCCGTGGAAGAGAACCGCCTGCCTCTGCCGGTCGGTCCGGTGGCGGGCAAGCTGGGTGGCGATCCGGATCACCCCGCCCGGCTCGAAGCTTACGCCCTTCACCCCGGCAAGGCGCGGATCGCTGCGGTCGGGCACCCCGTGGACAAGCGCCAGATAGCGGCGGTCCACCTCGTGCTTCTCGAACTGGCGGGCAAGGCCGTGGTGGGCGCGGTCGGTCTTGGCGGCGACCAGCAGACCCGAGGTGTCCTTGTCGATCCGGTGAACGATGCCCGGCCGCTTCTCGCCCCCCACGCCGGAAAGCGTGTCGCCGCAGTGATGAAGAAGCGCGTTGACAAGCGTGCCCGCCGGCGAGCCCGGCGCCGGATGGACGACCATGCCCGCAGGCTTGTCGATGACGATCAGGTCGTCATCCTCCCAGAGCACCTGAAGCGGGATCGCCTCGGCCTCCGTCGCCACCTCGCCGGCGGGGCCGAGCGAGATCGCGTAGACCTCGCCCTCGGCGACCTTCGCCTTGCCGTCGGTTGCCGGCGCGCCGGCCCTGGTCACCGCGCCTTCGGCCAGAAGCCGGGCGATCCGCGAGCGCGACAGCGACGCTTCCGCTGGCACATCGCGGGCCAGCGCCTTATCAAGGCGCTCGGGCGGGTTGGGCCCGATCACGACATGAAGGAACCGGCTGGTGGCATCCGACATCGACAACGCTCCGAAGGCGGAAGACACCGCCCCGCCGCCCGAGCTGCGCTTCCTGAAACTGCTCGTCACCGCCCTTGCCGGGACGATGATCGCCGGACTGATAACGATCATCGTGCTGCTTGTCATCCGCTTCCCCTCGGTGACGGCGGTGCGCCCGACGCTGCCCGAACACATCGCCCTGCCGGAGGGGCTGGCGGCCGAGGCGGTGACCTTCGGGCGCGGCTGGATCGCCGTCGTCACCGACACGGGCGAACTCCTCGTTCTCGACGCCGCGACGGGCGCGCTGCGCCAGCGCGTCGCGATCGGCACGCCGTGACCGCCCCGCGGAGGTGGCCGGCGTGACGCGCGCAGCGCTCGGCCGGCACCCGGCGGGCGTGTTCTTCGCCCTTGCCGCCGCGCTTGCGGTGGCGCTGCCCTGGGTCTGGCTCCTGCCCCTCGGCGATCCGAGGCTCGCCCATGTGCGGCTGGGCATCTTCGGCTTCGGCGGCGCTGCGGTGGCGGGCTACATCCTGACGGCGCAGAAGGCCTGGACCGGGCGCGACGCCCCGCTGCCCGCGCCCGTCCTTGGCGCGCTCGCCCTTGCCGCACGCTGCGCGGCGCTCGTCTGGCCCGAGGCGATCCTGCCCGTGACGCTGCCCCTTCTCGCCGTTGCGGGGGCCGTGCTCTGGCCGGTGGTTTCGGCGCGGCGGTGGGCGCGCCTGCCGCTTGGCGCGGTTCCCCTTGCGCTGGTCGCGGCCGAGGCGGCGCTGACGCGGGGCGCGCTGCCCGCCGGCATCCTGCCCCTGGCGATGGCCGCGCTGATCCTCGCCGTGGGGGGCCGCGCGGTTCCGGCCTTCCTTGCCGCCGACGCCGAGCTTGCGGGAACGACGCCACCGCGGCCGGCGCCGCACTGGCCGGGGCTCGCCCTCGTCGCCGCGGCGATGGCGCTTGCGGGACCGGCGCGGGCGGCGATGCTCTCCCTCGCCGCGCTCTGGGTGCTGACGCGGCTCAGGGGCTTCGGCCCTGCCGGCGCGGCGAACCGGATGCTGGCGCTCGCCTACGGCGGCCTTGCGCCTGCGCTGGCGGCGCTTGCGGCGGCGGATGCGGGCCTCGTCCGGCCAGCGGCGGCCGAACACCTCGTGACGATGGGGGTCATGGGGCCGATGATCCTGGCCTTCGCATCCCGCACGTCCATGCGCCGCCGTCCCGGCCGGCCGCTGGGGCCGCTCCGGCGCCACCGGATCGCCTTCGCGGCGGTGGTGACGGCGGCGGTGGTCCGTGCCGGCGCCGAAGCGGCGGTCGATCCCGCGCCCTGGATCACCCTTGCCGGTGTGATCTGGTCGGGCGGCTGGCTGGCCTTCCTCGCCGCCCACCTGCCCGCTCTGGCGCGCCCCGCGCCCTTCCCGGTGCTGAGCGCCGCGCGCAAGCCGCCGGTCTGAAAATTGCTTGGGGGATGGTACCGCCTCCCCGGCTCGAACGGGGGACCCCCAGATCCACAATCTGGTGCTCTAACCAACTGAGCTAAGGCGGCACTGAGGCGCGATTTAGCCCCCCGACCCCGTGATTGCAAGGGGAAGATTGGGCGGCCCGCGGGCGGCTTTCCACCCTCGCCCGCGCCCCTCGGCCCTTGCCCGCCGCGCCCGGTCGCGCTAGCGAGTGGGGAACCGGGACGGGAGCGGGCCAATGGGCATCGACAAGGAAAGCGACATGGCGGCCAATCTCCAGATCGGGCCGACCTCTCTTGGCATGGTGCGGATCTATGTCGAGGCCGAGGGCTTCGAGCTGCCGCTCGACTTCGACCCGGAAGAGGCCGAGGAGATCGCCGAGGAACTGCTGGCGGCGGCCGAGGCGGCGCGCGGCATGAGCGAGGGCGGCAAGAAGGGCGGCGCTAGGGGAAAACCCCGGAAAGGCTGATCGCCGGATCGCGCGCGGCCTGCAGCCTCAGCGCCGCATGGCGGGCGAACTTCCGCATCATCACCTTGCGCCGCGCCCCGGCAAGCGGCGCCGCCGCCGGCATCCGGAGGATTTCCGCATCATAGCCGTCGGCGAGGATGAGGCCGGTTTCGGGGGGCAGCAGGTCCACCGGGAAATCGGCGTCGACCGCCCAGAAGAAGCGGTCGGCCCATTCGAGGTAGCCCTGCCACTTGCGGTCCGAGGCGAAATCGGCGCGCCCCGACTTGCATTCGACGATCCAGACCTCGCCCTTCGGTCCCAGCGCCATCACGTCCACCCTGAGCCCCGGCGCCGGCACGAGTTCCTCCACCGTGGCGAAGCCGTGGTGGAGGAGATGGCGGCAGACGCCGCGGGCCAGGATCTGGCCAGGCAGCGGCGCGGGGGCGATCTCTTGCAGGAGGTCAGGCATGGGCGGACTATGAACATAAAGGGAACGGAAGTCCAGCCCGCCCCGCGCGTCCCGCCCTCAGCAGGGAAGTGCCCTGCCCCGCCGCACCCGCCCCGAAACCGGTCCGAACCCGGTCAGCCCGAGGTTGACGAGGAAGGTCAGCATCGCCGCCGCGGTCAGGAGCGAGCCGACCACCGCGGGCCCCTCGCCGCCGCCGGTCACGGCGATGCCGATGTCCGGCGCCATGATCCAGAGCCCTGCCGTCGCCAGCCCGAAATGGACCCGCGACAGGAACCGGTCGGCCGCGGACGGCGTGAGATGGTAGAATACGCCCATCAGGCACATGGTGACGAAGCCGACGAGGTTGAGGTGGGCATGAACCGGGGCAAGGGTAAAATCCTGATGCCCGCCCATCCAGAGGCCGAGGACCATGCCCGCCATGCCATAGGCGGCACCCGAGGCGAAGAACAGAAGGCCAATACCTTTCATGATGATCTCTTTTCCGATGAAATGCACCGGGTCGCGCCCCGGCGGCGGCCGGGTAGCACGGCCGCTGGCGCCCAGACAGTCCGGAAATCCCGACCCTCCCGCGCTCGCGCCCGCCGCGCTCGTCCGCCCCCTTGCCCCCGCGCCGCCCCGGCCCTAGATTGGTCGGTGGCGGGTTCTGCCCCTCTCGTGAGAGGCCCTTTTCCAGTGGCCGATACTCTCTTCCGAGGGAGCTGGCTCTGCCGGGACCGTGGTCCCGGTATCTGGCACCCACCTGGTCAGCCAGGCTCTCGGGAAAAACACGCCTCCACGGCTGCCGCGGTTCCCGCCACCCGCCCCTCCGGGCGGGCGAGCCGTTCAGCGGCGTGCCGGCCGCACCCGCGCCGGCACCGCGACGCGGACGGGAATTCCGGTCGCGACCGGCGCTTTCCGCCCGCCACCGCCCGTCCCGCGGTCCTCCATCCGCATGATGACGATGGCGAACTGCACGCCGGCGAAGACCGCGCCGTTGAAGACGAAGAGCATCAGCGCCGCGATCCAGCCCTGCGGCGAGGTCGAGATCAGATGCCAGAGGTTGGCGACATTGAGCCACAGGAGCGCGCCCACGAAGGCCGCCGACAGCGCGAAGCCGGTGAGGACATTGCGGATGTAGAGACGGACGAGCGCGGGCATGGTTACCTCCTTGAGTCGGGCGGACAATAGAAAGTCCCGCCGGTGTCCGCCAGCCTTCCGACGCCGCATCCCGCGTGATCGGCGCCGGAACGCCGTCTCAGAACGCCTCCGGCCGCGCCTCGCGGGCCATGTGATCGAGAACCGCATTGACGAACTTTGGTTCCCGCCCGTCCGGGAAGAAGGCGCGGGCGATGTCGACGAATTCGTTGAGCACGACCTTCGGGGGCGTCGCCTGATCCAGAAGCTCGGCCCCCGCGGCACGGAAAAGCGCGCGCAGGACCGGGTCGATCCGGTCGATCGGCCAGCGGGCGACCAGCGCCCGGTCGGTCATCTGGTCGATCTTCGCCTGCCAGTTGACCGCATCGCCGACAAGCCGGCGGAAGAGGTCGGTGTCGCCCTCGGCCATCTCGTCATCCTCGTAGATCGCGCCGAAGCGGTGCGTCTCGAATTCCCGTGCGACCTTCTCGACGGTCTGGCCCGCGGCCTCCATCTGGAAGAGCGCCTGCACCGCATAAAGCCGCGCGGCGGATTTCATCTGGCGCTTCTCGGCGGCGGTGGGCTTTCGTTCGGGTTCGTTCATGCGCGCTCGGGTCCCTGGCCGGTTCCGGCGATGCGGAATTCCTCGCCGGCGGGCTTGAATCCGATCCCCTTGGTCTGGCCCGCCCACTTGCGGGACAGCGCGATCAGGTGCAGCGCCGCCGCCGCCGCGCCGCCGCCCTTGTCCTGGCCCTGCGGATCGGCCCGCACCACCGCCTGCTCGCGGGTCTCGACCGTCAGGATGCCGTTGCCGAGGCAGGCGCCCTCAAGACCCAGAAGCATGAGCCCGCGCGAGGAATCGTTGCACACGGTGTCGTAATGCGTGGTCTCGCCCCGGATCACGCAGCCGAGTGCCACGAAGCCGTCGTAGTTCGACAGGCGGAAGGCAAGTCCGATCGCCGCCGGCACCTCGAGCGCGCCCGGAACCTCCACCACCTCGGCCGTCGCCCCGGCCCTGGCCGCCACGGCCCGTGCGCCGGCCACGAGATCGTCGGCGATGTCCTTGTAATAGGGCGCGACGACGATCAGCAGCTTCACCGGCCTGTCGAAGGCGGGCAGGTCGAGGATGTGGTGGGTCTCGTGTCCAGCCATGTCTCAGCCTCTGGTGATGGGCCGCGTGCCGACGATCTGGAGGTCGTAGGCATCGAGCCCGAGGTAGCGGGTCAGGGGTGAATCGGTCAGCAGGATGAGTTGTTTCAATCCCATCGACGACAGGATCTGGGCGCCGAGCCCGGTCTGCTTGATGGTGCGCGGGCCTTCGTCTTCCTCGACGATCAGCTTGGCCTTGGGGTCACGGAACAGGCAGACGGCGCCCCGACCCTCTTCGGCGACGATCCGCATGGCGCGGGCAAGTTCGCCCTCCGGCGCCGGGCCAAGCGCCAGCACGTCCTCGATCACGTTCAGCGAGTGGGTGCGGACCAGCACGGGCTCGGGCGTGGTGATGTCGCCCTTGGTCAGCACGACATGCTCCGTCCCTTCGGTCACGTCGGTGAAGATGCGCATGGTCCAGTCGCCGCCGTGGGCCGAGGTGACGGTTTTGCGCAGCGTCTCGCGCACGAGGTTGTCGTGGCGGCGGCGGTAGGCGATGAGGTCCGATATCGTCCCGACCTTCAGCCCGTGCCTCTGCGCGAAGGTCACGAGATCGGGCAGCCGCGCCATCGTCCCGTCCTCGTTCATGATCTCGCAGATCACGCCCGAGGGGTTCAGCCCGGCAAGCCTTGCGATGTCGGTCGCGGCCTCGGTATGGCCGGCCCGCACCAGGACCCCGCCGTCGCGGGCGCGCAGGGGAAAGATGTGGCCCGGCGTGGCGATGTCGGCGGGCCCCTTCGTCGGGTCGATCGCCACCGCCACGGTCAGCGCGCGGTCATGCGCCGAAATGCCGGTCGACACGCCCTCGCGCGCCTCGATCGAGACGGTGAAGGCGGTTTCGTGCCGAGATGAGTTCTTGGCCGACATCAGTTGCAGGCCCAGCGCTTCGATCCGCTGGGACGAAAGCGTCAGGCAGATCAGCCCGCGCCCGTGCGTCGCCATGAAGTTGATCGCGTTCGGCGTGCACATCTGCGCGGGGATGACGAGGTCGCCCTCGTTCTCGCGGTCCTCGTGGTCGACGAGGATGAACATGCGCCCGTTGCGCGCCTCGTCGATGATCTCCTCGGTGGGGGAGATCGCGCGTGTCAGGTCGTCGAGAGGGTCGGTCATGGCATCGCCCCGGCTGGTCCGCCCCCGCGATAGCCCAACCGCCCGGGCTTTGCCAGTGCCGAGGCGCGGGTCAGCCGCGAAGGTCCGCGTCGGAGCCGAAGAATCGCCCCGCCGGAACGAAGCCCGCGAGCCGCGCCGCCGCCACCCAGTCACGTTCCAGCATGGTCTCGCCGACCAGCAGCACCCGGTCGGCCGGGGCGCGCCCCTCGGCCAGAAGGCCAGCGAGCCGGGCGCGGGTCGCGCCCCAGCCGTCGGCGAGGCCGGGCGCGCGCGCGGCGGCATCGACGGCAACGCCCTGCGCCTCCAGGAGCCGCTGCACATCGGCCGGGTCCAGCGGCGGATGCGCCGCGACCAGCCGGCCGATGTTGCGCGCCGCGGCGAGCTTCGCGGCATCCGCCGCAGCCAGCCGGTCGCGCTCGCGCAGGAGCCTGAGCGCGTTGGTGGAGAAGAGGAAAGCGACGAGATCGTGTCCGGTCGTGGCGCGGACCCCGGCATAGGTCTTGTAGTCGAGCCCGATCTCGGCCGCCCGGCGCACGTGAAGCCGCACGATCTCCACCGGCAGCCTCGGCAGGAGCGCCGCCCGCGCCTCGCGCCAGCAGTGCCGCCGCCAGCTTGCGCCCGGCTCCAGCGTCGGGCCGAGGTTGTGGCCCGGACCCGGCAGCGCCCCGCTCATGTCCCCGACCATTCCCTCAGCCGCGCCACATAGCGCGCCAGCGTGTCGATCTCGATGTTCACCCGGTCGCCGACCCTGGCCTGCCCCCAGGTCGTGACCTCCTTCGTGTGCGGGATGATGTTGACGCCGAACTCCGCCCCCGTCACCTCGTTGACGGTCAGCGAGGTGCCGTTGAGCGCGACCGAGCCCTTCGGCGCAATGAACCCGGCAAGGGCCTCGGGGGCGCGGAAGGTGAAGCGGGTGGAGGCGCCCTCCGCCTCCATCGCGACGATCTCGGCCACGCCGTCGACATGGCCCGAGACGATGTGGCCGCCCAGTTCGTCGCCCACCCTCAGCGCCCGCTCGAGGTTCAGCCCGCGGCCGGGGTGCCAGCCGCCGATGGTTGTCTTCGACAGCGTCTCGGCGGAGATTTCCACGTCGAACCAGCCGCGGGGACCGGTCCCGGTGGCCACGACCGTCAGGCAGACGCCATCGCAGGCGATCGAGGCGCCAAGGTCGATCGTCTCCACGTCGTAGCCGGTGGCGATGCGCGCGCGCAGGTCGCCGCGCTGCTCCAGCGCCAGAACCTCGCCCAGGTCGGTGATGATGCCGGTGAACATCGGGGCCTCTCCTTTGCTTCTGCCTATCCCGTGCTCCGCGATGCCGCAAGAGCGGGCGGCCCCGGCCACAGTGGCGCCCGAAGGACGCGCCAGGGAGGATCGCGCGTGACAGCGGCGGCGCGGGCGGGCAAAAGGAACGGCGGAGGGCAGGTCCAGGTGAGCGACACGGGGCGCAACGGCCAGGCGACGCGCCGGTTCCTGATGCTTCAGGGACCGCACGGGCCGTTCTTCCGCCAGTTGGGCGCGATGCTGGACGCCGCCGGCGCCGAGGTCTGGCGGGTGGGCTTCAACCGCGGCGACGAGATCTTCTGGGGCCGCCCCGGCTACCTGCCCTTCACCGGCCGGCCCGAGGACTGGCCCGCCACCTGTGCCCGCCACCTCGACTGCCTCGGCATCACCGATCTGATCCTCTACGGCGACGCGCGGCCGATCCATGCCGAGGCGATCGCCGAGGCGAAGGCGCGCGGGATCACCGTCCATGTCTTCGAGGAAGGCTACCTGCGCCCCTACTGGGCGACCTACGAACGCGGCGGATCGAACGGGCATTCGCGGCTGATGGCGCTGTCGGTGGCCGAGATGCGCGCGGCCCTCGCGCGCACGGGGATGGAGATGCCGAAGGCGCCCGCCCGCTGGGGCGACATGCGCGAGCATATTTTTTACGGCGCGCTCTATCATTTCTTCGTCCTGGCGATGAACCGGCGCTACCGCGGGTTCCGCCCCCATCGCGGCGTCACCGTGGCCGAGGAATTCCGGCTCTACCTGCGGCGGTTCCTGTTCATGCCGCGGCACCGGCTGGAACGCCGGCTCGCGACCTGGCGCATCCGCCGCGGCGCCTTTCCCTATCACCTCGTGCTGCTGCAACTGGAGCATGACGCGAGCTTCCGGGCGCATTCCGACTTCGGCTCGCAGACCGATTTCGTCACGCTCTGCCTCGAAGGCTTCGCCGCCGGCGCGCCGCGCCACCATCACCTCGTCTTCAAGGCGCATCCGCTCGAGGACAACCGGGCGGGAATCGACCGCGTCGTCCGTGACGGCGCCCGCGCATTCGGTCTGTCGCGGCGCGTCCATTTCGTCCGGGGCGGCAAGCTCGCCCGGCTTCTCGACGGGGCGAGGACCGCGGTGACGGTGAATTCCACGGCCGGCCAGCAGGTGCTGTGGCGCGGCCTGCCGCTGCGCGCCTTCGGCCGCGCTGTCTACTCGAAACCCGAATTCGTCTCGTCCCAGACGCTGCCGGACTTCTTCGCCGACCCCCACCGCCCCGACCTGTGCGCCTACCGCGACTACCGCCAATACCTGCTCGAAACCTCGCAATTGCCGGGCGGCTTCTACTCCGCCCGCGGCCGGCGCTATCTGCTGCGGCAGGTCGTCGACATGATCCTCGCCCCGCACGACCCCTACGACGCGTTGCCACAGGGGAAAGCGGCGCCGCGGCAACAGTTGCCGACGCGCGCCTAGAGCCTCTGGAAAAACCCCGGTCCTTTCTTTAGGCTCGCCGGCGGTTGAGGCAGTTTCCCGTCAAGAGGAGCCCGAGCGTTGAAGATGACAACGACCCGCTGGGCGCGCGGCTTGGCCCTCGTGGCTGTCGTCAGCACCGCTTCGGCCTGCGGCCTGCCGCGTTCGGGCCCGAGCAAGCGCGAGGTCTACAAGAGCTCCGTGCTCCAGCAGGGCGATGCCTTCGTCGTCACCGTCAACGCCGATGTGGCGCGCCTGGCGTCGCAGAACCCGCCGCTCAGCTTCACCAACGGCTTCTTCGGCGCCGGCGTCGTCGGCTCCGACGAGATCCGGCCGGGCGACGTGCTGAACCTCTCGGTCTGGGAAAACGTCGACAACGGCCTTCTCGCCGACCAGGGGCTGAACTCGACCCGGTTGCAGGAAGTGCAGGTCGACGGCGACGGCTACATCTTCGTGCCCTACGCGGGCCGCATCAAGGCCGCGGGCAACACGCCCGAGGCGCTGCGCCGGATCATCACCGGCAAGCTCGAGACCCAGACCCCCGACCCCCAGGTGACGGTGGCGCGCCTCGCGGGCGACGGGGCGACCGTCTCGGTCATGGGGGGCGTGGGCGCCCAGGGCGTCTATCCGATCGAGCGGCCGACCCGGACGCTCGCGGCGATGCTGGCCAAGGCCGGCGGGGTTGCCATCAAGCCCGAGATCGCGCAGGTCACGATCACCCGGGGCAAGCATACCAGCACGGTCTGGCTGACCGACCTCTACGCCGATCCGCGCAATGACGTCGCCCTTCGTCCCGGCGACACCATCCTCGTCGAGGAAGACCGCCGCGCCTTCACCGCGATGGGGGCGACGGGCGGCCAGAACCGCGTGCCCTTCGATACCCAGGAACTTTCGGCAATCGAGGCCATTGCCCAGGTCGGCGGCCTGGCCACCAACTTCGCCGACCCCAAGGGCGTCTTCGTCCTGCGCGAGGAGCGCGCGGAGATCGCCAACGAGGTTCTCGGCCGCAGCGATCTGTCCGGCACCGTGCGGATGGCCTATGTGATCGACCTGACCGAGCCGAGCGGCATCTTCAATGCGCGCGACTTCATGATCCGCGACAATGACACGATCTATGTCACCGAGGCGCCCTATGTGCAGTGGCGCAAGACGCTGGCAGCCGTGACCGGGACTGCGAATTCCGCCAACGCGCTGTCGAACGTCACCGAATAATGGCCGGGACGGCCCAGGACGCAGCCGCCGGGCACGCCGCCCGGCGGCTTTACGTCTTTTCCGGCGGCTTCCTGACCCAGCCGCGCATCCGCCGCATCCTCACCCTCGCGGGCTACGAGATCCACCTCGGCAAGCCCGCAGGGCCGGAAGACCGGATCGGCGTCTGGGGCCGCAGCCCGACCGCGCCGAGGGGCGAGGCGGTGGGCGCATGGACCGAGACGCCGGTGGTGCGCGTCGAGGACGCCTTCCTGCGCTCTGTCCGCCCCGGCCGCGACGGCGGCGAGCCGCCGCTCGGGCTTCTCATCGACGACCTCGGCGTGCATTTCGATTCTTCGAAGCCATCGCGGCTCGAACGCATCCTCGCCGCCGACCCGCTCGACGACGGCGCGATCCTCGCCCGCGCCCGAGACGGGATCGAGCGGCTGAAGGCCGCGGACCTGTCGAAATACAACGCCTTCGATCCGGGCCTCGCGGCGCCCGAGCCCGGATACGTGCTGGTGATCGACCAGACCCGGGGGGACGCCTCGATCGAATGGGGCGGCGCCTCGGCCTCCACCTTCCGCGAGATGCTGGTCTTCGCGCAGGAGGAACATCCCGGCGCCCGCATCGTCATCAAGACGCACCCCGAGACGGTGGCGGGCAAGCGGCCGGGGCACTACACCGAGGGCCACGCCCACGGCCGCATCTCCCTTCTCGACGCGGCCGTCTCGCCCTGGGCGCTCATGGAGGGCGCGGTCGGGGTCTATACCGTCTCTTCCCACATGGGGTTCGAGGCGATCCTGGCCGGGCACCGGCCGCGCGTCTTCGGCCAGCCCTTCTATGCCGGCTGGGGGCTGACCGCCGACGAGAATCCGGTCGCGCGGCGCGAACGCAAGCTGACCCGCGCCCAGCTCTTCGCCGCGGCGATGATCCTCGCGCCCGCCTGGTATGACCCCTGCCGCGACCGGCTGTGCAGCTTCGAGGAGGCGGTGGACCAGCTCGAGGCCGAGGTCCGCGCCTTCCGCGAGGACCGCCACGGCCATGTCGCGGTCGGCATGCGGCTGTGGAAGCGGCCACACCTGCAACGGACCTTCGGGCGGGAAAGGCCGGTGGTGTTCGAGACCGACCCCGCCCGCGCCGTGGCGAAGGCGCGCGCCGGGGGCCGCGGGCTTATGGTCTGGGGCGCCGCCGACACCGGGACGCTGGCGGCGCCCGATGTCCCGCTCCGGCGGGTGGAGGACGGCTTCCTGCGCTCGCGCGGGCTCGGGGCCGAGCTTGCACCGCCGCTCTCGCTCGTTGCCGATCCGGTCGGCATCTATTATGACCCGGCGGCGGAAAGCGCGCTCGAACGGCTGGTGAACGAAGGCCCCCCGCCGGGTGGCGAGCGGCGCGCCGAACGGCTCATAGCCCGGATCGTGCGGGCGGGGCTGACGAAATACAACCTCGAGCCCGAGGCGCTGCCCGACCTGACGGCGGGCCACCGCATCCTCGTGCCCGGTCAGGTCGAGGACGACGCCTCGATCCGCCTCGGCGCGGGGCGGGAACACACGAACCTCGCGCTGCTCGAACGGGTGCGCGCGGAAAACCCCGATGCCGTCCTGGTCTACAAGCCGCACCCGGACGTCGAGGCGGGACTGAGGCCCGGCGCGGTGCCGCCGGAGGCGGCCGGACGGCTCGCCGACATCGTCGTCCGCCGCGCGAGCCCCGCGACGCTGATCGAGCATGTCGACGAGGTCTGGACTATCACCTCGACGCTGGGCTTCGAGGCGCTGCTCAGGGGCAGGCCGGTGACCTGCCTCGGCATGCCTTTCTATGCCGGCTGGGGCCTGACCCGCGACCTCTTCCCCGAACCGCCCCGGCGGCGGGCAAGGCCAACCCTCACGGCCTTCGCCCACGCGGCCCTGATCGCCTATCCGCGCCATGTCGACCCGGTGACCGGCCTGCCTTGCCCGGCGGAAGTCATCGTCGACCGGCTCGCCCGCCACGAGATTCCCGCCGCCGGGCGGGCCAACCGGCTGCTCTCGAAGCTGCAGGGGCTGCTTGCCGGCCATCCGTGGCTCTGGCGCTGAGGGCGGAAGCCGCCGGCGGGGGCGTTTGCGCCGGCGTGAAGCCGGGAGTCAGTCGCGCGACCAGAGGCTGAGCGTGTCGGCGCCGATCTGCTCCACACCCGCGAGCCGGAAGCGCGGCGCAGCGGCGAGCGCCCCGAGCCCGAGCGCGCCGAGGGCGGGCCGGGCATCGGCGCCGAGCGCGAGGCCGGCGGTGAAGAGCGCGATCTCGTCCACCAGCCCGGCCCCGAGGAGCGAAGCGGCGAACTGCCCGCCGCCCTCGCAGAAGACCCGCGTCAGCCCGGCCGCGCCGAGGGCGGCGAGGATCGCGCCGGGATCGAGCGCGCCCGCGGCCTCCGCGACCTCGATCAGCCGCGCGCCCGTGTCCGTCCACGCCGCCCGCGCCGCCGCCGGGGCGGCGGGTCCGTGGACCAGCCAGAGCGGCACCTCGCGCGCGCTGCGGCCGAGGTTGCCGCCGGGGTCCAGGTCGAGGGTGCGGGCCGCGACCACCCGCAGCGGCTGGTGCGCGACGCCAAGGCCGCGGACCGTCAGCATCGGGTCATCCGCCCGCGCCGTGCCCGCCCCGACCATCACCGCGTCATGGGCGGCCCGCATCGCATGGACCCGTGCGCGGGCCTCGGGCCCGGTGATCCAGCGGCTTTCGCCCGAAGCGGTGGCGATCCGCCCGTCGAGACTCGCCGCGAGCTTCAGCGTGACCATCGGCCGGCAGAACGTCACCCGCGTGAGAAAGCCGCGCTGAAGGGCGCGCGCCTCCCCCTCCAGCACGCGCTCGGTCACGTCGACCCCGGCGGTGCGGAGCATCGCATGGCCGCGGCCGCTGACCCGCGGGTCGGGGTCCTCGATCGCGGTGACGACGCGGGCAACGCCCGCCGCCGCCAGCGCTTCGGCGCAGGGCGGCGTCCTGCCGTGATGCGCGCAGGGTTCCAGCGTCACATAGGCGGTGGCGCCGCGCGCGGCCTGCCCCGCCGCTTCCAGCGCGACCGTCTCGGCATGGGGCCGCCCGCCCGGCCGGGTGAAGCCGCGGCCGATGACGCGGCTGCCAGCCACCAGCACGCAGCCCACCGCCGGATTGGGCCAGACCCGGCCGAGCCCGCGCCGGGCGAGGCCGAGGGCGTGGGCCATGTGGCGCCGGTCCTCCTCCGCGCTCACTCTTCCGCCGCGCCGGCGGGGCGCAGCTCTGAGACGAACTTGTCGAAGTCGTCGGCGGCCTGGAAATTCTTGTAGACGCTGGCGAAGCGCACATAGGCAACGGTGTCGATCCGCGCCAGGCTCTCCATCACGATCTCGCCGATCACCTTGGAGGGGATGTCGGTCTCGCCGAGCGATTCGAGGCGGCGGACGATGCCGGAGATCATCTGGTCGATCCGCTCGGGCTCGATCGGTCGCTTCTGCATGGCGATGCGGATCGAGCGTTCCAGCTTGTCGCGGTCGAAGTCCTCGCGCTTGCCGGAGGACTTGATCACCACGAGGTCGCGCAGTTGCACCCGTTCGTAGGTGGTGAACCGCCCGCCGCAGGCCGGGCAGAACCGCCGCCGCCGGATCGCAACGTGATCCTCGGCCGGCCGGCTATCCTTCACCTGCGTATCGACATTTCCGCAAAACGGGCAGCGCATTCCCTTCCCCTCGGTCTCAATGTCCGGTTATCCACAGGCACTATAGCGGCCCCCAAGGATTTGGGTAGGGGGCATTTGCCGCCACCAGATCATGGCCGGCCCGCGAGGGGAATTCGGGCCACATTCTCCCCTGAAAGACACGCACCGGTTGTTGCAGTGTGCCCGGCGCCCGGACCGGGCCACGATGTGCACCAGAGTCCGGCCGGGCGGCCGCCGTCACGGAACCGCCACGCGCGCGCCCGCGCGTCCCTTGGGGTGTGCCCGCGCGTCCCCGTGGACCGGATCGTGCCACCACGGGCGGCCCGGGGTGCCCGGTGCGGTTGCCGGAAACGGCAGCCGGCGCCGGGCACCCCGACCTTCAGCCCGCTCCTCAGCCCGGCGTGGCGAGATAGAGCGTCCAGCCCCGCCCCGTACCGACGATCCGCGTCCCCGCCACCGCCCCGGCGATGGCGCCCGGCGGCTGGCAGAGAACGACCGCATCGAATCCCGAGGCGATGAGCGCGGTCACCTGCGCCGTCCCGGAAAGTGCGGGCGTCGCCGCGACGCGCCGGTCATAGTCTGCCATCGCCGCGGCCAGGGGGCCGATGATCTCGAGCGGTTGCTGCGTCGGATTGGCGAAGGTGGGCACCGCAAGGCCCCGGTCAAGGCCGAGAAGGAACGACAGCGGCTTGCAGGCCTTCTGACGGTCCCGGCTCTGGCTTTCGGGGCTGAAAGCGGGCGCGGCGAGCGACCCTGCGGGCAGCGCTTCGGCCGCCGCCATGAAATCCCGGTAGCCATCGCCCGATCGCGCCCAGACCAGCGTCACCATGAGAAGGTGGAGCGGCAGGAGAACGCTGATCGCCCGCACCAGTGCCGGTGCCCTCGCCGCCCGGCGGTCGGGCACGAGGCCCGCGGCCAGCAGCGCGAGAAGCACAAGCGGCATCCTTTCGGCCAGATGGCCGACGCCGAAAAGGCCGGGAGGAACCAGCACCACCAGTGCCGCCGCCGCGAGCGCCGCAAGCCTGAGCCTGCGGTCAAGGCGCAGCCGCCCCGTCACAAGGCCGGCGGCGAGCAGGGCCCAGAGCGCCGCGCCGAACAAGCGATCCCCCAAGGGCCAACCGCTTTCGGCCACGCGAAGGCCGGCATCGGCCCGGGTCCAGCCCTCGTCGAGAAGCTTCGCGCCGAGACTGCCGTCGCGGAGGTGCACGGCAAGATTGCCGACGGCGCCGGTCACCCCGCCCTCTCCTGCCGAGGTCGCGCTGGCGAGGAAGAGCGCGGTCGGCACCGCCGCGACCGCGAGAAGCCGCAGCCCCCGGCGCGGCAGCGTGCGAAGCCCGCGCCGGCCGGCTTCGGCGGCCAGCGCCACCTCGACCGCGGCAATAAGCACGCCCCAGAGCGCGAAGACGAACCCGTGGGTCAGGAAGATGACGATCCCTGCCGCGACCGCGACGGCCAACTGGCGCCCGGGCGCGTCGCGCCCGGCGATCCAGAGGCCGAGCGCCGCGAGCGCGAGCCCGAGCCCGAGCAGGAAATTCGCAAACCCCCAGCCCAGGATGAAGCTGTGGGCGAGAATGCCGGCGAGTGCCACCGAAAGCGTGCCGACCTGGCCGCGCAGGCAGCGCGCAAGCATGAGGACGCCCGCAAAGGGCGCGGCGATGGCGATGAGCGCGACCATCCGCGCCGCGGCAAGCGGCGGCAGGACGCGGAAGAGCGCCGCGCCGATGGCATCAAGCCCGAGATTGGGCAGAAGGCTCCAGGCGACGCGGTAGTTCTCGGCGAGCCAGGGATCTCGGCCGGCGTCGGCAAGGATCGCGTAGCGGAAGGCATGGGCGTAGAAGTCGATCAGCGGCAGGACGGGCGCGGTCAGGACCGGCACCAGGCACAGGGCCGCAACCAGCCACGGCCACGCGCGCCAAGGCGCCGACGCCCTTCCCGCGGCGACGATGGTCGTGTCTGCACCCACGCGATCACCCTACCCGACTCGCCCTCTCCCAGCGTCCCGCAGCGGACCGGTTTCGCCAAGGGAAAAGCCCGCCGCTCCGCCCGTCCGGCTTTCGGCGGCCGGCAATCCCCGGTTCTCCGCGGCTTCCCGCCGACGCCCCCGCCGATCTGCGCGGCTTTTGGCCGGTCAGCGCCGCCGCGCACCGCGCAACCGGTGATAGACCCGCCGCGCCTCCTGATAGAGCACGTTCCGGCGCGGAAACTCGGGCTTGCGGGCCTTGCGGTCGTGCACCGTGAACTCGACCGTCTCCTTCCAGTCGAGCGCCGTGATCGTCTCGTAGCCAAGCCCGAGCTTCCAGGCGAGGTAGGGGAAGGAAATCTGGTCGCGCCGGGAAAACCGCAGCACATGCTCGAACCAGCGCTCGCCGAAGCGGACGAGCGCCGGGGCGTTGTGACGGCGCAGAAGGAAATGCCCCTCGATCAGCCCGGCGTGCCGCGGCATCCCCTCGGCCCGATAGGTGCGCAGGCGCTCCTTCAGGATGGCGTAGTCGTCGAGCCCGTTTTCCCAGGCCGTCTGCAACTCGTCATAGACGCAATCGCGGCGGAAGTGGCGGAAGGCGAAGAAATCCGCGTCTCCTTGCGCGCGGACCGCAGCCAGCACCTCGTGCGGGTCGCGCCTGAGGCGGGATTTGTTGTCGAGCCAGAGCGACCATTCGGCATCGGGGAAATACTGGTGCGGCCGAAGCTTCGCCCGACGCGAGGCGCGTGCCGGATCGAGCCCGTCGAGCGGATCATGGATCACCTCCACCCCCGGCAGGAAAAGTCCCTCGCGGTCGGTGAACAGGACACGCCGGCAGCTCTGGAACCCGCCGAAGACCCCCGGATTGAAGGGATCGGCCGAACCGTAGTGCGCGGAGTAAAGAACCAGGCTCATGCCCGGAAGTATATCGGAGCGGGGCCGGTTGAAAAGCGCGATCGGCTTCGCACCATACCCCCAGGACGCTGGGTAACAGGCTGAATTTCCGCCAGATTCGCGATCAGGACGCGGGGTGGCTGCCGCGCCGGCGCCGGGCAGCGCGTCAGTGCCGCTTGCGGCGCAACTCGCAGAGCGCCTGCGCGCTTGCCGCCGAAAGGCCCGCCCCCTCTGCCCCGAGGATGATCAGACCCGTGCTCGACGCCGCCTGGTCCGCCCGGAGGGTGAAGCGTATTCCCTCGCCCGCCCGCCGGGGCGGTTCCGAGGCGCGCCAGATCGTCGCCGTGGGCGCGAGGCGCAGCTTGCGGATGGCGTAGTCGCCCGCCGCGCACCAGAAATCCGCGGCCCCGGACTTGCCGCGCCAGGGAACGGTGAAGGCGTCGCCCGCCTCGGCAGTGACGACGAGCCCGTTCTGGGCGGTGAAGGCCCCGGCCGGGGTGGCCAGCAGCAGGACGGCGAGGAAGGCGTGGCGCATGGGGCGCTCCTTTCGGATCGTGACGGCTTTCATATAGACATGCCACGGCTGCGCGCCACCCCCTCGGCGCCCCGCCCACCCGCGTCCGGGCGGCAGCCCGTCGGACGGCCACCGCCCGTCTGCCGTTCCCGGGCTTCTACCGGCCGCGCAGATGCACCGCCACCTCGCCGGACCAGGGCTCGGTCAGACCCCGCCCGCCGCCGAGGTCCTCGAGGATCGGCCTGAGCCGGTCGAGGTTTCCGACCATCGCCGGCCGGCCGGCGGCAAGCGCCTCCAGGCTGTCCCACTCGCCGACGATCACGAAACTCCGCTCACCCGACTTCATCACCCAGAAGTCCCGCGCCCCGGTCATCTTGCCGGTGTCGAACTCCTTGTGCATCCGGATGAACTCGTCTTCCTTGCCCGGCTTCACTCGCATGTGCACCACGTTCATCGCAGTCATCGCGCGCCTCCTTTTCGGCAAAGGTGCGGGCAACATAGCACGGATCGCGTCCGATGTGCTGGCTTTGTCAGGCTGACGCCGCGCCCGCCGCTCGCCGGGCGAGCGTTTACGACGCGTCAGTTGCGGGTGCAGTTCGTCTTGCGCCCGTCGGGCCAGCGCCATTCGATCAGGCTCGGCCCGCCGCGCAGCCGCGCCCCGTCGCCGGCGGCGAAGGAGTAGCGCACCAGCAGGTGATCCCGCCGCAGCACAAGATAGGTCTTGCCGCCGATGGTCACGCCGGCCCTGTCTCCGCCCCGGTAGATGGCGACGTCGAGCGTCCCGTCCGCTCCGCACCGGTAGGTCAGCCGCGCCTCCACGTCGGGCACCGTGGGGGTGACCGGCGTGACGACCGGCGGCTGAACCGCCGGACCGCCGCCCGCGAGGTCGAGGTATTTGCCCGAAGCCCAGCCGACCGCACCATTGGCCCGCCGCACCTCGTACCAGATGCCGCCCTTGGCCTTGCAGCCGTAGGCGATCGACCGGCCGGTGTCGTTCAGCCCGCCCTCGGCGCCCGAACAGGTGGTGCTGCATTGCCCCTTCGCCCAGGCGGCCCGGCCGGTGGCCGCAACGCCCCTCTCGCCCGGCCGGATGCGGGACACGATTCCCTGGGATGCCGACGGCCCCGACCGCATGTTGAGCGTGTCGTTCGCGGCGACGCCCGTCACGGCGAGCCGGGTTCCCGGGTCGGGGTCGCAGATGCCCTCGGCCGAAGCCGGAAGCGCGGAGAGCAGAAGAACGGCGAGGGCGCGGAGGATCGACATCGGGGCGGCCTTTCACGCGGCTTCCGGCGAAGGAAGCGCAGCGGGGTGGATGCGGTCAATCGAAATCTCGCAGCCCGGCCGCAGCCACCCCGACGCGGTCGCGGCGCAGCGGCCGAACCGCCCCGACACTCACTGGTCGAGGAAGCTCCTGAGCTTCCGGCTCCGGCTCGGATGCTTCAGCTTCCTCAGCGCCTTGGCCTCGATCTGCCTGATCCGTTCGCGGGTGACGGAGAACTGCTGGCCGACTTCCTCAAGCGTGTGGTCGGTGTTCATGCCGATGCCGAAGCGCATCCGCAGCACCCTTTCCTCGCGCGGGGTCAGCGAGGCCAGCACCCGCGTCGTCGTTTCCTTCAGGTTCTCCTGAATCGCCGAGTCCAGCGGCAGGATCGCGTTCTTGTCCTCGATGAAATCGCCAAGCTGGCTGTCCTCCTCGTCGCCGATCGGGGTCTCGAGCGAAATCGGCTCCTTGGCGATCTTCATCACCTTGCGGACCTTCTCCAGCGGCATCTGGAGCTTTTCGGCCAGCTCCTCGGGCGTCGGTTCGCGGCCGATCTCGTGCAGCATCTGCCGCCCCGTCCGCACCAGCTTGTTGATCGTCTCGATCATATGGACCGGGATGCGGATGGTGCGGGCCTGGTCGGCGATCGACCGGGTGATCGCCTGGCGGATCCACCAGGTCGCATAAGTGGAAAACTTGTAGCCGCGGCGGTATTCGAACTTGTCCACTGCCTTCATCAGGCCGATGTTGCCTTCCTGAATGAGATCAAGAAATTGCAGCCCGCGGTTCGTGTATTTCTTGGCGATCGAGATCACCAGGCGAAGGTTCGCTTCGACCATTTCCTTCTTGGCCTGCCGGGCTTCCTTCTCGCCCTTCTGGACCTGGTTGACGATGCGGCGGAACTCCTGGATGTCGACGCCGACATACTGGCCGACCTGCGCCATGTCCGAGCGCAGCTCCTCGACCTTGTCGCGGCTCTTCTCGATCAGGGCCTGCCAGCCGCGGCCCGCCTTGGCCGCCATCCGGTCGAGCCAGGTCGGGTCAAGCTCGTAGCCGCGGTATTCGTCGATGAACTCGCGCCGGTTGATCCGGGCGGCATCGGCGAGCTTCACCATCGCAGAATCGATCTGCATGATCTTGCGGTTGATGCCGTAGAGCTGGTCGATCAGCGCCTCGATCCGGTTGTTGTGCAGGTGCAACTCGTTCACCAGCACCACGATTTCCGACCTGAGCTTCTGATAGGCGGTCTCGTCAGCGACCGAGAAGGTGCCGTCCTCGTTCAGCGTCGCCGACATCCGCTGGTCCTGCATCTCGGCCAGCCGGGCATAGTCGTGCGCGATGTGCTCGAGCGTCTCGAGCACGCGCGGCTTCAGCGCCGCCTCCATCGCCGCGAGCGACATGTTCGAGGCCTCGTCGTCCTCGTCCTCGTCCTCGGCCTTGACGATCGGGTTGCCGTCGGCGTCGAACTCCGGCTCGACCTCGGCCTCGGCCTTGCGCGGCGCCGCCTCGACGCCATCGACCACCGGCGCCTCCATCTCCTCGTCGCCATCGAGCGAGCGGCCGAAGGTCGCCTCAAGGTCGATAACGTCGCGCAGGAGAATGTCCTCGTTCAGCAGTTCGTCGCGCCAGATGGTGATCGCCTGGAAGGTCAGCGGGCTTTCGCACAGGCCCGCGATCATCGTGTTGCGGCCGGCCTCGATGCGCTTGGCGATGGCGATCTCGCCCTCGCGGCTGAGAAGCTCCACCGTGCCCATCTCGCGCAGATACATCCGCACCGGATCGTCGGTGCGGTCGAGCGTCTCGCCCGCGGATGTGGCGATCGCCACCTCGCGCGAGGTCGAGGTCTCCACCACCGCGCCGCCCGCGCCCTCGCCCTCCTCGGCCTCCTCGTTCTCGATGACGTTGACGCCCATTTCCGAGAGCATCGACATCACGTCCTCGATCTGCTCGGAGGAAACCTGTTCGGGCGGAAGCGCCTGGTTGAGCTGGTCGTAGGTGATGTAGCCGCGCTCGCGGGCGTCGGCGATCATCTTCTTGACCGCGGCCTGCGACATGTCGAGCGTATGCTCGGTGTCGTCGGATTCGGGCTTCTGCTCGTCGGTGTCCTTGGCGGCCATCGGGGCTCCTTCCTTGGCGGGCGATTCGGAGGGAACGAATCGGTTCCGGTTATTTATCGAATCATCGCTCCCAATCACAGGGGGCGGGGCCGGGCGCGCGCGCCCTTCAGGGTTTCTTCTTCTCCCAGACGGCCGCGTCGATCAGCCGCTGAAGCTCGGCGGAGAGCGCGCCACGGTCCTCGCCCATGTCGCTGGCGTCGTCGAGCGTGGGGCGGTCGGCGCGGTGGCGCGCCTCGGCGGCCTGGCTGAGCCGCCAGGTGAGCCCCTCGTCGGCAAGGCCGGAAAGATCGTCCATCGCCTCGGCAATCTCGGCCTCGACCCCGCGGCGGGCATCGAGCTTGGCCAGTTCCTCGGCAAGGCACATCGCGGCGAACTCGCTCTCGGCGGTGTCGCGCACCGGGGGGGCGATGCGGACATGGGCGAGCGCGAAGAGCTTTTCAAGCTCGGCGCCGGCGGTTCGCGCCACCTTTTCCCTGAGCGGCGCGGCATCGCCGTCATGAATGGACGCAAGCAGGGCGTGGCGCAGCCGCTCGTGGCCGGGGTCGCGGAATGCCACCGTCTCGAACTGGCTTTCGAAGCGGGCGACGCAGGCCGGATGGGTCAGCGCGATGGCAAGGATCATCGCCTCGCGGAGGTAGTCCTCGACCTCCGCCCCCGGTGCGGCGGCCAGAAGCGAGGCGCGGGTGCCCGGCAGAGGTTCGGTGGCCGGGCCGGGGCGGAACCGTCCCGCGCCGCGCCCGCCCCCCAACTGCCCGCCCCCCAGCCGCCCACGCCCGGGTCGCCCGTCCCAGGCGCGCGCGCTGCCATGCGCGGGCCTCGCAGGGGCGAAAAGCTCCCATCGCAGGCGCTTGATCTCTTCGCCGTAGTGCGCGCGGATCGACGGGTCGGCGATGCGCCGGATCGCCTCGCGCAGCGCCTTGTCGAGCGTGGCCTTGCGTTCGGGGCTGTCGAAGATGCGGCCTTCCGTCTCGCGCCGCCACAAGAGGTTGACCATCGGCTCGGCCCCGGCCAGCGCCGCCTCAACCGCCGCCCGGCCGCGCGCCCGGATCAGGTCGTCGGGGTCCATCCCCTCGGGCAGGATCACGAACCTCAGCCCCAGCCCCGATTCGAGAAGCGGCAGGGCGAGGTCAACCAGGCGCATGGCGGCGCGGATGCCGGCGGCGTCACCGTCGAGCATGATCAGCGGCTCGGGGTGAAGGCGCCAGAGAAGCCGGAGCTGGTCTTCGGTGATCGCGGTGCCGAGCGGCGCCACCGCCCCCCCGAATCCCGCGCCGACGAGCGCGATCACGTCCATGTAGCCTTCGGCCACGATCAGCGGCTGGGCCCTTCCGGCCGCCTCGCGCGCGGGCCCGTGGTTGAAAAGCGTCCGGCCCTTGTCGAAAAGCTCGGTCTCGGGCGAGTTGAGGTATTTCGCGCTGTCGCCCGGGTCCATCGCCCGGCCGCCGAAGGCGATGCAGCGGCCGCGCGCGTCGCGGATCGGGAACATGATCCGGTTGCGGAAGACGTCGTAGGGTGCCTTGCCCTTGCTGCTGGGCTTCGCGAGCCCGGCGCCGAGGATCAGGTCCTCGGCGATGCCGCGGCCGCGCAGCGCCTCCCAGAGCCCCTGCCAGCCTTCCGGGGCGAAGCCGATCTCGAACCGGTCCTGCGCCGCCTCGGACAGCCCGCGCCGGGCGAGATAGTCGCGTGCCGCCGCCCCGGCCGAGGTCTTCAGCTGCAGCCGGTAGTGGCGGACGGCCTCCTCCATCACGCCGGCCAGTTCCGCCCGCCGGTCGGCCCGCGCCGCCACCTGCGGGTCGGCCGCAGGCATCGCCATCCCGGCCTCGCGCGCCAGCAGCTCGACCGCCTCGATGAACGAGAGGTTCTCGGCCTCCTTCAGGAAGGAAATCGCGTCGCCCTTGGCGTGGCAGCCGAAGCAGTAGTAGTAGCCTTTCCTGTCGTCGACATGGAAGGACGCGGTCTTTTCCTGATGGAAGGGGCACGGCGCCCAGAGGTCGCCCTTGGCCTGGTTCGACTTGCGCCGGTCCCAGACGACCTTGCGCCCGACCACCTGGCTCAGCGTGGTGCGGCTGCGCAGTTCATCGAGGAAACCAGGGGGCAGATTCATCGTGCCACTATCCCCCGGCCCGCGCCCGAGTCGCAAGTGGCGCCGCCGGGCGGCGGCGGGGCGCGTCAGCCGAACGCCGGCCGGGCGGCCACCGCCTTCATCGCCACCGCGATCTCGTGCACGGCCGACCCCGCCATCGAGCGGAAGACCATGATCCCGAACGCCTCCGGCCCCTCGCGCGTCAGCACCGCCATCATGTGGTTGAGCCCGCTCCGCGCCACGGCGCCATCGGGGAAGGCGGCCGCCCTGAGGTCGAGGGGCACCAGCCGGGTCAGCACCGCCTCGGCCCCCCGCCCCTCCAGCCGCATCCGCGCCCAGCCGTCCGACTGGTCGGTGAGCGCGGCGATCCCGTCGAGCCCTTCGGGCGGGCTGCCGATCAGGAAGGCCTGGTCGCGGCCGGTCCAGAGACAGGCGGCCCCGCCCGACCGCAGCGACTGCCCGGGACCGGGCCAGCCTAGGCCGAGTTTCTTCAGCGCGGTGGCGACCGCCCTTTCCTTGCCGCGGAACGGGGCGACCGAGGTGATCGGGCCCCCTGCCGCCTCGCTCAGCGTCACGCCGCCCGCGGAAACCGGCAAGAGCCCCTCGCAGGCGGTGGTCTCGATCAGGCTAGGCACGGGCGCGTCCTCCCTCCGGGTCGAGAAAGACGGGGTGCGTCACCTCGCAAAGCACCTCGGTCTTGCGCAGGTGATCGACCAGCCGCACCCGCCCGCCGATCCGCGCCCGGCCATCCTTCAGAAAGCCGAGCCCCAGATAGGTCCTAAGCGTGGGCGACCAGCATACCGAGGTGACATAGCCGCGGTCTTCGGCCGAAACCGCTTGCGCCCCCTCGTCGAAGAGATGCGCGCCGGCGGCGATGGCGCGGCCGCCCGGGATCGGCCTGAGCCCCACCAACTGCTCGCGCTCCGGCCCGGAAAGCCCCGGCCGGGTGCTCGCGCCCTTGCCGATGCAGTCCTTCTTCGCGCTCACCATGCCCTGAAGCCCGATGTCGAAGGCGGTGACGCGGCCGTGGATCTCGGCGTGCGTGATGAAGCCCTTCTCGATCCTGAGGACGTTCAGCGCCTCCATCCCGTAGGCGCCGCCGCCGAGACTTTCGGCCCGCGCCACGAGATCGCGCCAGAGCGAGGCGCCGAAGCGCGCGGGCACCGCGATTTCGTAGCCAAGCTCGCCCGAGAAGGAGATGCGGAAGAGCCGCGCCTCCACCCCCATGATCCGCACCGTCCCGCAGGACAGGAACGGCAGGGCGGCGCCGTCGATCGGGGCTTCCAGAAGCGAGTTCAGAAGCTCGCGCGCCAAGGGCCCCGCCACCGCGAACTGCGCCCAGTGTTCGGTGACCGAGATCGCGCGCACATCCCAGCCGGGGCAATGCGCCTGCTGGACGAAGTCGAGGTGCCGCATCACCTGCCCCGCGGCGGCGGTGGTCGTGGTCATCAGGTAGTGCCCGGCGCCAAGGCAGGCGGTGGTGCCGTCGTCCATCACCATCCCGTCCTCGCGCAGCATCAGGCCGTAGCGCACCCGGCCGGGCTTCAGGGTGGAGAAGGTGTTGGTGTAGACGAGGTCGAGGAAGCGGGCCGCATCGCGGCCCTGGATGTCGATCTTGCCGAGGGTGGAGACATCGGCCACCCCCACCCGCTCGCGCACCATCGTCACCTCGCGGTCGCAAGCCTCGCGCCAGGTCGTCTCGCCCGGCCGCGGGAACCAGGCCGCGCGATACCAGAGCCCCGCCTCGATCATCGGCGCCGCCCGCTCGCGCGCCGCCCGGTCCGAGGTGGTGCGACGCTGGGGCGCGAAGCCCGCCCCCTGCCCGCCCGCCCCCATCGCGGCGATCGAGACCGGCGCGTAGGGTGGCCGGAAGGTCGTGGTGCCGGTCTCGGCAATGGCCCGGCCGGTGGCATCGGCGAGGACCGCCAGCGCGGCGACGCTGGAGTTCTTGCCCTGGTCGGGGGCCATGCCCTGCGTCGTGTAGCGCTTCATGTGCTCGACGCTGGCGAAGTTCTCCTGCGCGGCGAGGCGCACATCCTTCGTCGTCACATCGTTGGCGAAGTCGAGCCAGGCCCGGTGCCGCGGCTCCGGCACCTCCCAGTAGGCGCGGATGCGGGTGGCGCCGTCCTCGGCCTGCGGCAGGTCGGTCCTCGCCACCCTCGTCCCGAGGGCTTCCAGCGCCGCCTCGGCGGCCGCAGCACCCTCGGCAAGACACGCCTGTGTCGAGAAGGCGCCATTGGCCGCTCCGGCGACGGAGAGCCCCGGCACCATGCCGGGCTTCGGCACGAAGGCCGCGATCTCCTCGCGCCAGGCCGGCCGGCCGTTCATGTGGCAGGCCAGGTGCAGCGCCGGGTTCCAGCCGCCCGAGACGGCGAGACAATCGCTGGCGATGCGCGAGAGGCGGCCGTCGCGGTCGGCGATGACGACCTCGCGCAACCCGCGCCGGCCGGCGGTGTCGATGACGCGGCAGCCGGCATGGACGGGAAAGCCGCCGGGCACCGCGACATCCTCGCGCACGTCGATCAGCGCGGCGATCCGCACGCCGGCGGCGGCAAGATCGCGCGCGGTCCGGTGCGCGTTGTCGTTGTTGGCGAAGATCGTGACCGACTGGCCCGCCGCCACGCCCCAGCGGTTGAGATAGCCCCTGACCGCGCCCGCCGTCATGATCCCCGGCCGGTCGTTGTTGGCAAAGGCGATCTGGCGTTCCTGCGCGCCCGAGGCCAGCACGGCGCGTTTCGCCACGATCCGCCAGAAGCATTCGCGCGGCAGCGCGTCCGACGGGTTGGCGACATGCAGGCCGACGCGTTCGAGCGCGCCGAAGGTGCCGCCGTCATAGGCGCCGGTGACCGTGGTGCGCGGCATCAGCCGCACGTTGGGAAGGCTCGCGAGTTCCTCGATCACGCCCGCGGCCCAGCCGGCCCCGGGCTGGCCGGCGATCTGGTGGGTCTCGAGAAGGAGCCGCCCCCCCATGCGGTGATCCTCGTCGGCGAGGATCACGTCGGCGCCGCCCCGGGCCGCCACCAGCGCGGCCATCAACCCCGCCGGCCCGGCGCCGATCACCAGGAGGTCGCAGAAAGCCCAGGCCTTCTCGTAGGGTTCGTCGTTCGACTTGCCCGACAGCGCGCCGAGCCCGGCGGCGCGGCGGATCAGGGGCTCGTAGAGGCTTTCCCAGAAGGCCTTCGGCCACATGAAGGTCTTGTAGTAGAACCCCGCGCCGAAGAACGGCGCGAAGAGGTCGTTGACCTCCATCAGGTCGAAGCCGAGCCCGGGCCAGCAGTTCTGCCCGCGCGCGTCGAGCCCGGTGTGGATCTCCTGCACCGTGGCGCGGACGTTCGGCACCTGCCGCGCGCCGCGGCCCACCGTCACCAGCGCGTTCGGCTCCTCCGACCCCGTCGTCATCACCCCGCGCGGCCGGTGATACTTGAACGACCGGCCGAAGATGCGCACGCCCGAGGCCAGCAGCGCCGAGGCCAGCGTGTCGCCGCGGAACCCGGTGTAGTCGCGCCCGTCGAAGCGGAATCCCACCGTCTCCGACCGGTCGACAAGACCCTTGCCCGCGATCCTCATGGTCTCTTGCCCCTGCCCTTCGCCGCCGCCGGACGGTCCCGCTCTGCCAGAAGCCGCGTCGCGGTGATCTCGTGGGTGACCGTGTTGCGCGTCGCCTCGATCCAGGCCGAACAGCCCAGCTCGTGATACCAGAGGTCGCGCGTCTCTCCCGCCGGGTTGTCGCGCAGGTGGAGGTAGTCGTCCCAGGCCGCCGGCCCGGCCCCCGCCGCCGGCCGGTCGGCGTAGACGGCGTCGCCGTAATAGGTGAACTCGCGCCGGTCGCGGGGACCGCAGAGGGGGCAGGTCAGGCGCATCGGTGTTCTCCTCGGACGCGGTGGCGGAGGGGCGCCGCCCCTCGGCCCCGGACCCGGTCCGGGGCCTCACCCCGGGGTATTTCGGCAACGAAGAAGGCTGAGCGGAGGCGCGCCATCCCACCCAAAGCGGGAGCGACCGGGGCCGGGTTCGAGAATGGCGGACGGGCGGCGGTCATTGTCCCCTCAATGCAGGTTGTGCTGGCTGCCGGTGCCTTCCTCGTCGATGAGGTGGCCGGTCAGGAAACGGTCGAGGCGGAAGCGGCGGGCGACGGGGTGCGGCTCGCCGGTGGCCATCAGATGCGCCATGCACCAGCCCGAGGCGGGCACCGCCTTGAAGCCGCCGTAGTTCCAGCCGCAATCGATGTAGAGCCCGCCGACATCGGTCCGGTCGATGATCGGCGAGCCGTCCGGCGTCATGTCCATGATGCCGCCCCAGCTTCGCAGCACCTTCGCCTTGCCGATCATCGGCATCAGCGTCATCCCCGCCTCCATCACATGCTCCACCATCGGCAGGTTCCCCCGCGCGGCATAGGAGGCGTAGAAGTCGAGGTCGCCGCCGAAGACCAGCCCGCCCTTGTCGGACTGGCTGATGTAGAAATGCCCCATGCCGAACGAGACCACATGGTCGATCACCGGCTTCAGCCCTTCGGTCACGAAGGCCTGGAGAATGTGGGACTCGACCGGCAGGCGCATCCCCGCCATCGCCGCCACCTGGCCCGAGCGGCCGGCGACGACGATACCGACCTTCTTCGCCCGGATCGGCCCCCGCGTCGTCTGCACGCCGCGCACCCGGCCGTCCACGATGTCGATCCCGGTCACCTCGCAGTTCTGGATCAGGTCGACGCCGCGCCGGTCCGCGGCGCGGGCATAGCCCCAGGCCACCGCATCGTGCCGCGCGGTGCCGCCCCTCGGGTGGAGAAGCCCGCCGTGGATCGGAAAGCGCGTCTGCTCGAAATCGAGGTAGGGCAGATGCCGGCGCACCCCTTCGCGGTCGAGCAGGATCGCGTCGTCGCCCTGGTTGATCATCGCGTTGCCGCGCCGGGCGAAGGCGTCGCGCTGGCCGTCGGAGTGGAAGAGGTTGATCAGCCCGCGCTGGCTGTGCATCACGTTGTAGTTGAGGTCAGCCTCCAGCCCCTCCCACAGCTTCAGCGAATGGGAATAGAACTCCTGGTTGCCGGGCAGGAAGTAGTTGGCGCGCACGATCGTGGTGTTGCGCCCGACATTGCCACCGCCGAGATAGCCCTTCTCCAGAACCGCGACATTGCTAAGCCCGTGGTTCTTCGCCAGGTAGTAGGCGGTCGAAAGCCCATGCCCGCCGCCGCCGATGATCACGACCTCGTAGTCTTCCTTGGGCGCGGGGTCGCGCCAGGCCGGCGTCCAGCCCCTGTTGCCCGAGAGTCCCTCGCGGATGACCCTGAGCCCCGAATAGCGCATCGTCCCTCCCGTTTCCGGCCCCCCGCTTCGGTGACAGCGGCGCCGGACCGCGGCCAGATTTCAACGCCGGAGCGGGATTGCCGCGCCATTCCGCGACAGGAAGTGTCGCTGAAATGCCGGCGGCGGAAAAAACCGGCTGCCCGGCCCGGTCAGGCGGCCCAGTCCCAGGGCCGGGTGAACTCGCCCAGCTTGTGCTTCAGCGCCTCCTCGTCCACCGCTCCCGTGCGCTCGAGCCGCGCGACCAGTCCGCGCTTCTTGTCCTCGACCACGTCGCGCACCCGCGCGGCCAGGCCGGCCTCGGCCAGCGCGGCGTCGTAGACGCGGGCGATGGCGAGCTTCCTGAGGTCGGGCTTGAAGGTCTTGCCGACCGCCGTCTTCGGAAGCTCGGGTAGGATCTCGATATGCTTGGGCACCGCCGCGCGCTCCTGGATCTGCGCGCGCGCATGGCTCATCAGCTCCTCGACGGTGACCGAGGCGCCCTTGACCAGTTCGACATAGGCGCAGGGCAGCTCGCCCGCGAAGGCGTCGGGCTGGCCCACCGCGCCGACGAAGGCGACCGCCGGGTGGCGCATCAGCGCCTCCTCGATCTCGGCGGGGTCGATGTTGTGGCCACCGCGGATGATCAGGTCCTTGGCCCGCCCGGTGATCCAGAGATAGCCGTCGGCGTCGATCCGGCCGAGGTCGCCGGTCCTGAGATAGCGCCCCTCGGCGAAGAGCGTGCGGTTCTTGTCGACCTCGGTGTAGGTCGAGCCCTCGAACACGCCGGGGTTGGAGACGCAGATCTCGCCCACCTCGTCGACGCCGCATTCCTTGCGCACCGCGCCATTGCCGTCGGTCTGGAGGATGCGGACATGGCAATAGGGCAAGGGCACGCCGACCGATCCCACCTTCTTCTTGCCGTCCACCGGGTTGCAGGAGACAAGGCAGGTCGCCTCGGTCAGGCCGTAGCCCTCGGCGATCTGAACGCCGGTGGCCTTCTCGAACCGGCTGTAAAGCTCGAGCGGCAGGGGGGCCGAGCCCGAGATCGCGGTCCTGAGCGAGGAGACATCGGCATCCACCGGGCGCTGCATCAGCGCGGCGATCGCCGTCGGCACGGTGATGAGGAAGGTGACGCGCCAGCGCTCGATCAGCTTCCAGAAGTTGTCGAAGACCCCTTCGCCGCGATAGCCGGCGGGCGTCGGCATCACCATGTGCGCGCCCGAGGCGATCACCGACATCAGCACCGGATAGGCGGCGAAGACGTGAAAGAGCGGCAGGGGGCAGATCAGCACGTCGGTCTCGTCGAACAGAAGCCGGCCGCCGAGCCAGCCGTTGTAGATCATGCCGGAATACTTGTGCTGTGCGACCTTGGGCATGCCGGTGGTGCCGCCGGTGTGGAAATAGGCCGCGACCCGGTCGGCCGTGCTGTCGGCAAAGGCCAGCCGGTCGGCGGGCTGTCTCGCGCTTTCGGCGGCGAAGTCCAGCACCCGCGCCTTGTGCGCGGCGGGGTTCTTCGGCCGGACGAAAGGCACGATCCAGGATTTCGGCGGCGCGAGGTAGCGGTTGAGGTCGACCTCGAGCAGGGTCTCGACCCCGGGGGCGAGCGCCAGGGCCGCAGCCGCCTTCTGCGCCACGTCGGCCTTCGGGAAGGGCTTCAGCGTCACCAGCACCTTCGCCCTGGTCTCGCGCAGGATCGCGGCGATCTGCTCGGGCTCCAGGAGCGGGTTGATCGGGTTGACGATGCCGGCGACCGCCCCGCCCATCAGCACCGCCGCGGTCTCCAGGCAGTTGGGCAGGAGATAGGCGACGGTATCGCCCTCGCCCACGCCGAGCGCGCGGAAGAGGTTGGCAGCCTGTGTGATCCGGCCGAAAAACCCGTTCCAGGTCCAGGTCTCGGCCTTCGACTTCGGATCGGAGAGAAGCTGGAAGCTGATCGCGGGACGGGCCCCGTGCGCATCGCGGGTCTGGCTCAGGAACTGATACAGCGTTACCGGCAGGCCGCGGTCCTGATACGGCATTTCCCGCTCGACCGCATCGCGGTCGGCCACGCCGGAAAATCTCCCCATGTACTCCTCCCCTGCCCGCTCCCTCGGGCGTTCCTTCGGGGCAGGATGGGCGGAAAGTCGCCACGGGGCAAGGCCGATGCGCGCCCGCCGCCCTTGCGACGCGGCGTCACCCCTTGCGCCGGGGCGGCGCGTCCTAGCTCTTCGGGATGCGCAGCACCTGGCCGGGGTAGATCTTGTCGGGATGCTTCAGCATCGGCTTGTTGGCCTCGAAGATTTCCTTGTAGCGGTTGGCGTTGCCGAGCGTCTTCTTGGCGATGGCCGACAGCGTGTCGCTCTTCGCGACGGTGTGGAACACCGCATCCTTGGTGTCGCCGTCGTCGGCGGTCTCGACCGCGGCCACGCCCGCGACGTTGCCGACGGCAAGGATGACCTTCTCCTTCATCTCCGGGCTGACCGCCTTGCCGGCGACCTTGACCTTGTCGCCCTCGACCTTGAGGTCGAGCCCGGCAGGATCAAGGCCGAGATCCCTGATCTCCTTGTGCAGCGCCTCCTCCGGCGCCTCGGCCGCTTCGGCCTCGCCGCCGAAAAGCTTCTTGCCCGCGTCCTTCACGAAACTCCAGACACCCATGTCGATCTCCACTTCCACCGTTTGGATCCGGCGCGGACTGCCCGCACCCGGGGTCAGTATCGGCACTCGCCGCCGTCCCTGCAAGCGCCGGGGCGGGAAGGTTCCGCCGATCGCGGCAGACCGGAAAGCCGCGCCTCACTCCGCGGCGACGGCGCCTTCGGTGAACTGGAGCCGGGCGAGGCGCGCGTAGAGGCCGCCCTCGGCGACGAGGTCGTCATGCGTGCCCGAGGCGACGATGCGGCCCCGGTCGAAGACCACGATCCGGTCGGCCTTCTTCACGGTGGCCAGCCGGTGCGCGACGATCAGCGTGGTGCGGCCCTCGGCCAGCACGTCCACCGCCCGCTGCACCGCGCGCTCGCTTTCGGCGTCGAGCGCCGAGGTCGCCTCGTCGAGAAGCAGGATCGGCGCGTCGCGCAGGATCGCCCGGGCGATGGCGACGCGCTGCTTCTGCCCGCCCGACAGCATCACGCCCCGCTCGCCGAGGAAGCTCGCATAGCCCTCGGGCAGATCGAGGATGAAGTCATGGGCGGCGGCGGCGCGGGCGGCGGCCTCGACCTCGGCATCGGTCGCATCGGGGCGGCCGTAGCGGATGTTCTCGCGCGCCGAGGCGGCGAAGATCACCGGGTCCTGCGGCACCAGCGCGATGGCGCGGCGGAAGTCGTTGCGCGCCATGTCCGGCAGCGCCACGCCGTCGATGGTGATGCGGCCGAGGTCGGGATCGTAGAAGCGCAGCAGAAGCTGGATCACCGTGGTCTTGCCCGCGCCCGATGGCCCGACCAGCGCCACCGTCTCGCCGGGGCGGACATGCAGGTCGACGCCTTCCAGCGCCGACTGGTCGGGGCGCGTCGGGTAGTGGAAGGTCACGCCCTCGAAGACGATCTCGCCCTTTGCCGGCCTCGGCAGGGTGACCGGCGCCACGGGGTCGCGGACGCTGTCCGAGGCACCCAGAAGCTCCACCAGCCGCTCGGTGGCACCCGCCGCGCGCTGCAGCTCGCCCCAGATTTCCGACAGCGCCGCGACCGAGCCCGCGGCCATCACCGCATAGATCACGAACTGCACCAGCTCGCCCGGGCTCATCGCCCCCGCCCGGACATCGCGCGCGCCGATCCAGAGAACGCCGACGACGCCGGCGAAGACGAGGAAGATCACGATCACGGTCATCGCCGCCCGGGTGCGGATGCGCGCCCGAGCCGAGGTGAAGCTTTCCTCCGTCACCCGCGCGAAATCGGCCCGCGCGCCGCCCTCCTGGGTGAAGGCCTGCACCGTCTGCACCGCCGACAGCGCCTCGGACGCCGAGCCCGAGGACAGCGCGATCCAGTCCTGGTTCTCGCGCGAAAGCCGCCTGAGCCGCCGGCCTTGCGTGATGATCGGCACGATCACCGCCGGCACGATCAGGAAGACGAGCCCGGTCAGCTTGGCGGAGGTGAGAAGCATCATCACCATCCCGCCGAGGAGGATCAGGAGATTGCGCAGCGCCACCGAGACCGAGGAGCCGATGACCGACAGGATCAGCGTCGTGTCGGTGGTGATCCGGCTCACCACCTCGCCGGTCATGATCCGTTCGTAGAAGGCCGGGCTCATCCCGATCACCCGGTCGAAGACCGCCTTGCGGATGTCGGCGACGACCCGCTCGCCCAGCCGCGTGACCAGATAGTAGCGCGCCCCGGTGCCGAGCGCGAGAAGCCCCGCGATCACCATCGCGCCGGCGAAATAGCTGTCGAGAAGCGCCGCGCCGGAGTTGAACCCGTCGATCACCCGCCGCACCGCGACGGGCAGAAGAAGCGAGATCGAGGCGGTAAGGACGAGCGCCGCCCCCGCCATCGCCACCAGCCCGCGATAGGGTGCGAGGAACGGCCGGAGCCCCCCGAGCGCACCCACCTGTTTCGAGGCCGCCCTGTCCGCGGCCTTCATGTCCTGTCGCGCCATGCGTCCCTCCGGTCGCCCGCGGGTTTAGGGGCAGAGGCGCGGCGGGGCAAGGGCAGTATCGTCGCAGCCACCGCCGCCGGGCGGCGGGGATCGGCCGGTGCCGCACCGGGCAGGCCCTGCCCGGCCTCGCGAGGTTGCGACCGGTCGCGGCTTGCGGCTAGTCTTGCCCGGACGGCTTTCCCGGCCGTCCCGGCCAGGCGGCAAGGGGAGAAACCAGGTGGCAACCCATTCGGCGGAAAACGCGCGCGACCTTCAGGCGATGCTCCGCAAGGCCGCACCCGGCGACACGGTCGAGCTGAGCGGCAGCTTCGGCGAGGTCACCCTGTCGGGGATCCGTCCCGAGGGGCAGGTCACGCTCAGGGCCGCGAAGCCGGGGGCCGCGCATGTCGAGAAGCTCATCCTCGGCAACTGCGCCAACCTCGCCTTCGCGGGTCTGACGATGTGGCCGCTCTCGCCGGTGCCGCCGAACGACCGCAAGCTCTACCTGATCCACGCCTACCCCGATTGCGAGGCGATCGAGATCTCCGACACGCTCTTCCGCGGCCGGGCCGACAGCGACAACCACCCGAAATGGACGCTCGCCGACTGGAATGCCGCCAAGATCGGCGCGGCGCTGCTGCGCGGGCCGCGCAGCGTCATCCGCAACAACGCGGCCATCGGCGTGAACTTCGGCTTCGGCGTCAGCGGCAAGAGCTCGGAGATTTTCGGCAACCTCATCTTCGGCTTCTCCGGCGACGCCTTCCGCGCCACCGAGGACAACTGCGTCGTGATCGGCAACCGCGCGACCGACGCGATGCAGATCGACAAGAACCATTCCGACGCCTTCCAGGCCTTCAAGATCGACAGGCTTCTCAACGGGATCATCGTCAAGGACAACGTTCTCGTGGAATGGACGGTGCGGCCCGACAACCCGTTGCGCGCCAAGATGCAGGGCATCAGCTTCCACGGCGGGCCCTATGCCAACATCATCGTGCGCGACAACAAGGTGGCGACCACGAGCCCGAACGGCATCCATCTGAACCAGGTGGAGAATTTCGAGGTCACCGGCAATCTGGTGCGCAACGCCGACGGCCAGCGCGGCAAGATTCCGCGGATCTGGATCGACAACTGCTGGGGCGACATGGTGCTGGCCGACAACGAGGCCGAAAACTACACGCTCCAGCGCGGCCTCGGCGGGCCGAAGAACCGCGAGCCGAACTACTCGATCAGATTCTGAGCCGGGATCTGCTGGAGCGGGTAGCGGGAATCGAACCCGCACCTGGAGCTTGGAAGGCTCTCATGATACCATTTCACCATACCCGCCCGGGGTCCGCCTGACCTAAGCCAGCCCGGCGGCGCGGTCAAGGTGGCGGAAGATCAGGGGCGGGGGGCGCGCACGCCGCCCCCGCTGGTGCCCGCGGCCGGACTTGAACCGGCACGACCGAAGCCTGGGGATTTTAAGTCCCCTGTGTCTACCATTCCACCACGCGGGCCGCGGCGGCCGACAATAGCGTCCGAGCCGCCGCTGGCAAGGCTTGCCATCGCCGGGCCCGCCTGAGAGGCTTGCGCAGGCAACCGACGGAGGTTCCGATGGCCCATGTTCCCGCTGCCCGCTGCGCCCGCGTCGTGCTGGCCGGTCTCCTCGCCGCCGCAACCGTTGCCGGCGGTGCGCTCGCGCGCGACGTGACCGGCCAGTTTGCCTACCGCGAACGCATCGCCCTGCCGCCGGATGCGGTGCTGCTTGTCGAGGCGAGCGACGGGTTGGGCCAGCCGCTCGCCACGCTGCGCGAGCCGGCCGTCGGGGCGCAGGTTCCGTTGCGATTCAGCCTCGAGGCTCCCGAAGGACAGGACCTGCTCCTGCGCGGGGGCATCGCCGTGGGCCCCGAGGTCCGCTGGTTGAGCGCTCCGGTCCGCGTGGCGGCGGGGGCAGAGGCGGCCGACCTCGGGCTGATCCCGCTCAGCCCCCATCGGGCGATCGGCTTCGCCTCGCGCCTGCGCTGCGGCGATCTCGTGGCCGAGGCGGGGTTCCGCGGCGAGGGTGCGATGCTGCGCGTGGCCGCCCGCACCATCGCGCTTGAACCCGCCGAGGCCGCGTCGGGCGCGAAGTTCGCCGATCCGGCCGAGCCGGGCACCTGGCTCTGGTCCAAGGGCGATGCGATCACGATCACCCTCGGCGGAACCGTGCTGCCCGAATGCGCGCCCGCGCTGCCCGCCGGCGACGGCTGGCGCGCGACCGGGCACGAGCCGGACTGGTCCATCGCCGTCACGGCCGGGCAGGCCGTCTTCACGCCGTTCGGCGCCGCACCGGCCGAGGCGACGCTGCCCGCCCCCGAGCCTCAGGGCGCCGGCACACTCTACCGGCTCGACGCGATCGGTCTTGGCCTTACCGTGACGCCCGAGTTGTGCCGCGACAGCATGACCGGGATGCCCTATCCCGACCGGGTGACGGTTGCCGAGGGGGGGCGCCTCCTCACCGGCTGCGGCGGCGATCCGGCGTCGCTCCTCGCCGGGCCGGAGTGGCGCATCGCCGAGGTGGCGGGCGCCACCCTGCCCGAGGGTGCCGAGGCGACATTGCGGTTCTCCGCCGGCGGCGGGCTTTCCGGCAAGGCGGCCTGCAACCGCGTCATGGGGCGCTATACGCTTTCCGGCGAGGGCCTCCGGCTGGAAACCGGGGGAATGACGATGATGGCCTGCCCGGACCCGGTGATGGCGGCCGAACGCGCGATCCTCGACGCGCTGGCGGAGGTGGACCGCTTCGATTTCGACCCGGGCGGCGATCTTCTCCTTCTCGGCGGCGACGCGGTGCTTTTGCGCGCCCGGTTCTGAAGCTCAGAGCCCGGCTTCCTTCACCGCCTCCATCGCCACATAGGTCGATGTCGAGGCGACATGCGGCAGCGCCGAGATGCGCTCGCCCAGCACCCGGCGATAGTCGGCGATGTCGCCGGTGCGGACCTTGAGCAGGTAGTCGAAGCCCGCCGCCATCATGTGGCATTCCTCGATCTCCGGCATCGCGCGGACCGCCCGGTTGAAGGACTGGAGCGCCGCCTCGCGCGTGTCCGAAAGCCGCACCTCGACGAAGGCGACATGCGCCAGACCCATGCGGATCGGGTTCAGCACGGCGCGGTAACCGGCGATCACGCCGGCATCCTCCAGCCGCTTCACCCGCGCCTGCACCGGCGTCTTGGTCAGCCCGACCCGGCGGGCCAGTTCGGTGACCGGCATTCGCCCGTCTTCGGACAGGGCACGGAGAATCGCGGCATCGTAGCGGTCAAGCGCCGGAAGGTCGGTTGGCATGTCAGATTGCTCCAATATGGTCATTCCGCCTGCGTATACACATATTTCAGCCAGAACGACTTGCAATCAAGCGTTATCATGGGCGCCAGCATCAGGAGACGCCCCATGACCGAGCACTGGCACGAGATCGAAACCGGCACGTTGCAGCCCGAAGCGCCACTGCTTACCCGCCTGATCGGCACCGCCGCCCTTTCACCGACCGACCGCGCCCGCATCGCCGCCGAGGGCGCAGGCCTTGTCCGCCAAATCCGCGCCGACGTGCGGCCGGGGTTGATGGAGGTGTTCCTCGCCGAATACGGGCTCTCGACCGAGGAGGGGATCGCGCTCATGTGCCTCGCCGAGGCGCTTCTGCGCGTGCCCGACGCCGAGACGATGGACGCGCTGATCGAGGACAAGATCGCCCCCTCCGACTGGGGCCGCCACCTCGGTCGCTCCGCCTCCTCGCTGGTCAACGCCTCGACCTGGGCCTTGATGCTGACCGGCAAGGTGCTGGAGGAGAAGGAGCCGGGCATCGTCGGCCACCTCAGGGGCGCGATGAAACGCCTGGGGGAACCGGTGATCCGCCGCGCCGTCCGCCAGGCGATGAAGGAGATGGGGCGTCAGTTCGTCCTCGGCGAGACGATCAATGCCGCGATGGAACGGGCCGCGAAGATGGAGGCGCAGGGCTACAGCTACTCCTACGACATGCTGGGGGAGGCCGCGAAGACCGCCGAGGACGCCGCCCGCTACGCCCAGGCCTATGCCAAGGCGATCACCGCCATCGCCGGTGCCGCCCGCAGCGACGACATCCGCGCCAATCCCGGCATCTCGGTCAAGCTCTCCGCGCTTCACCCCCGCTACGAGGTGGCGCAGGAGGCCCGCGTGATGGCCGAGCTGGTGCCTGTGGTGCGCGACCTCGCCCGCGCCGCCGCCCGCGCCCGGATGGGCTTCAACATCGACGCGGAAGAGGCTGACCGGCTTACGCTTTCGCTGAAGGTTATCGAGGCGGTCCTGGCCGACCCGGAGCTGAAGGGCTGGGACGGGTTCGGCGTCGTCGTGCAGGCCTACGGCCGGCGCGCCGGGGCGGTGATCGACTGGCTCTACGCGCTCGGCCAGCGGCTCGACCGCAGGATCATGGTCCGGCTCGTCAAGGGCGCCTACTGGGACGCCGAGATCAAGCGCGCGCAGGTGATGGGGCTCGAGGATTTCCCGGTCTTCACCCGCAAGGAGGCGACCGACGTCAGCTACATCGCCAATGCGCGGAAGCTCCTTGGCATGACCGACCGGATCTATCCGCAGTTCGCCACCCACAACGCCCATACCGTCGCCGCGGTGCTCGACATGGGCAAGGGCAAGCCCTACGAGTTCCAGCGCCTCCACGGCATGGGCGAGCGGCTCCAAGACATCGTGCTGAAGCGCGAGAAGACCCGCTGCCGCATCTACGCGCCGGTCGGCGCGCACCGCGACCTTCTCGCCTATCTCGTCCGCCGGCTGCTGGAGAACGGCGCCAACTCCTCCTTCGTCAACCAGATCGTCAACGAGGACGTGCCCCCCGAGGTGGTCGCCGCCTGCCCGCTCGACGCGGTGGAGGCGATGCTGCCCGGCCTCGCCAATGCCCGCGTGGCGAAGGGGCCCGACCTTTTCGCGCCGGAACGCGCCAACTCGAAGGGGTTCGACCTGACCGACGCACCGACGCTCGCCCGGATCGAGGCCGCACGCGCGGCCCATGCGACGGAACCCTTCGCCGCCGCGCCGATCCTTGCGGCCAAGGGCGCCCCCGGCAAGGCCCGGCCGGTCCTCAATCCCGCCACCGGAGCTACTGCGGGCGAGGTGACCGAGGCGACCGAGGGCGATGTCGAGGCGGCACTTGCCGCCGCCCGACCCTGGACCGCGCCGCAGCCCGAACGCGCGGCGATCCTCAACCGCGCCGCCGACCTCTACGAGGCGGACTTCGGCCCCGTCTTCGCGCTCCTCGCCCGCGAGGCCGGCAAGACCCTGGCAGACGCGGTGTCGGAACTGCGCGAGGCGGTGGATTTCCTGCGCTACTACGCGGCGCAGTCGGCCCATCTCGACCGCCCGGCGCTCGGGACCTTCGCCTGCATCTCGCCCTGGAACTTCCCGCTCGCCATCTTCACCGGCCAGATCGCCGCGGCGCTCGCCGCCGGCAATGCGGTTCTGGCGAAACCCGCCGAACAGACGCCGCTGATCGCCGCCCATGCGGTGCGGCTTCTCCACAAGGCAGGGGTGCCGCAGAGCGCGCTCCAGCTCCTGCCCGGCGACGGCGCGACGGTCGGGGCGCGGCTGACCTCCGACCCCCGCGTCGCCGGCGTCTGCTTCACCGGCTCGACCGACACCGCGCGGATCATCCGCAAGGCGATGGCCGGGAACCTCGCCCCCGGTGCGCCCTTCATCGCCGAGACCGGCGGGCTGAACGCGATGATCGTCGATTCCACCGCGCTCCCCGAACAGGCGGTGCGCGACATCGTCGCCTCCGCCTTCCAGTCGGCCGGCCAGCGCTGCTCGGCGCTGCGCTGCCTCTACGTGCAGGAGGACATCGCCCCCCACTTCACCGACATGCTCTTCGGCGCGATGGAGGAGTTGTCGCTCGGCGATCCCTGGGCGCTGTCCACCGACGTCGGCCCGGTGATCGACGCCGAGGCCGAGACGGGCATCCGCGCCCATGTCGAGAAGGCCCGCAAGGAAGGGCGGCTCCTGCGCCAGCTCTCCGCCCCCCGCACCGGCCATTTCATCGCCCCCTCGGTGATCCGGGTGAAGGGGATCGGCGACCTCGAGCGCGAGGTTTTCGGCCCCGTCCTGCACATCGCCAGCTTCGACGCCGACGATCTTCCGAAGATCATTTCCGACATCAATTCAACCGGCTACGGCCTGACATTCGGGCTCCACACGAGGATCGACAACCGCGTGCAGGACGTCACCCAGGCGCTTCACGCCGGCAACATCTACGTCAACCGCAACCAGATCGGCGCGGTCGTCGGCTCCCAGCCCTTCGGCGGCGAAGGGCTGTCGGGCACCGGGCCGAAGGCCGGCGGGCCGGACTACCTGCCCCGCTTCACCGCACCCCTGCCCGGCGCCTCTGCCGGCACGGCCGAAGGCGAGGCCGACCCGGCGAAGGTGCAGGCCGCGCTCGATGCGGCGCCGTCCAGGGCGGCGGCGGAGACGCGCGACCTTCCCGGCCCCACCGGCGAATCGAACCGGCTGACGCTGCATCCCCGCGCGCCCCTCCTCTGCCTCGGCCCCGGCCGGGCGGCGGCCGATGCGCAGCGTCAGGCGGTCGAGGCGCTCGGCGGAAGCGCCGTGGCACTGCCCGGCCGGCTCGATCCGGCCGCGCTCGCCACGCTCTCGGGCTTCTCGGGCGTGCTCTGGTGGGGCGACGAGGCCGCCGGGCGGGCCTGCGCGCGGGCACTTGCGCACCGCGACGGGCCGATCCTGCCGGTGAGCACGGCCATGCCCGACCGCGCCCATGTGGCGCACGAGCGCCATGTCTGCGTCGACACCACCGCCTCGGGCGGCAACGCCGCACTTCTGGCCGAGGCCGGCGCGCCGTGACGGGTTCTGCTTGACGGCACATCGCGGATCGGGAAGCGTGCGTGAATGTTCCCGATCCGCGATCACAACCCCTCGCTCTCCAGACCCTTCGTGGTCTACGCCCTGATCGCGCTCAACGTCCTCATCTTCTTCGTGCAACTGCCCTACATGGCCGACGACCGCGCGCTGGCGGGATTCTGGGGCGACCGGGCGCTCTACCCCGTCGCGGTGACCCGATACGGCGACTACACCGGCATCGTCACCTCGATGTTCCTCCATGCCGGCTGGATGCACATCATCGGCAACATGCTCTTTCTCTGGATCTTCGGCGACAACCTCGAGGACCAGATGGGGCATTTCGGGTTCCTGATCTTCTATCTCGCCTCCGGCATCGCCGCGGCACTCGCCCATATCGCCGCCGCGCCCGCCTCCCAGGTCCCCACCGTGGGCGCCTCGGGCGCCATCGCGGGGGTGATGGGCGGCTATCTGCTGATGTTCCCCAAGGCGCGCGTCGATGTCGCCGTCATCATCGTCATCTTCCTCCGCGTCTTCACCCTCCCGGCCTGGATCATGCTCGGCTTCTGGTTCGCGCTGCAGATTTTCGGCGGCGTCGGCACCTCCATCGAGGGCGGCGGGGTCGCCTACTGGGCCCATGCGGGCGGCTTCGTCACGGGCCTCCTCCTCGCCCTGCCGCTCTGGCTCCGCCGCGGCGGGCCGGCGTTCTGGGACCGCACCCACGGCAAGCCGCCGCATCCCCCCGCCGACTATCCTGCGTCCCGCATCCCGGTCGTCCGGCGTCGGCGCTGAGATGCTGCCCGAACTCCAGGATCCGCACCGCGCCACCTGCCACTGCGGCAGGGTGGAGCTTGCCGTTTCGCTGAAGGGCGGCTTCGCCACAGCCCGGCGCTGCGATTGTTCGTTTTGCAGAAGGCGCGGTGCAATCACCCTGACCGCCCCGCTCGATGGGGTTCGAATCGTGAAAGGCGCGGGGAACCTCACGCTCTACACCTGGGGCACCCACACGGCGCAGCACTGGTTCTGCAAGACCTGCGGCATCTACACCCATCACCGCCGCCGCTCCAACCCGGACGAATACGGCGTGAACGCCGCCTGCCTCGAGGGCGTCAACCCGCGCGACCTCGATCCGGTGCGCTGGACGGACGGCGTCAACCACCCCTCCGACCGCCGCTGAGCCTCTTCCGTTCGGAAATATCCTCGGGGGTCCGGGGGCAGACAGCCCCCGGGGCCACCCGGGGGCCGCCCCGGGGCCGCCCCGGCAGCGCGCCCTATTCCGGCGTCCGCAGCACCGCGGCGAAGGCGGCGAAAAGCTCGGCGTTCGCGGCAATGACCGAGCCGCTCTCGAATATCCCGCGCCCCTCACGCACCGCCTCCGCAAAGCCGCCCGCCTCGCGCACGATCACGAGCCCCGCCGCCATGTCCCAGGCGTTGATCTCGCGCTCCCAGTAGCCGTCGAAGCGCCCCGCCGCGACATAGGCGAGGTCGAGCGCGGCCGAACCCCAGCGCCGCAGCCCCGCCGAGGCCGGCATCAGCCGGGCAAGGTCGCGGATCGTCGCCGGCAGCGTCTTCTTGGCGCCGAAGGGCACTCCGGTGGCAAAGACCGCCTCGGCCATGCTCCGCCGCCCCGAGACGCGGATGCGGGCCTCGTTGCGCCAGGCGCCCTGGCCCTTCTCGGCCCAGAAGATCTCGTCCTTCGCCGGGTCGAAGACCACCCCCGCCACCACCTCGCCCTTGTGCTCGAGCGCGATCGAGACCGCCCAGTGCGGCAGCCCGTGGAGGAAGTTGGTCGTCCCGTCCAAGGGATCGACGATCCAGCGCCGGGTCGGGTCGGCGCCCGCCGCCTCGCCGGTCTCCTCGCCGAGCCAGCCGTAGGTCGGCCGCGCCGCCATCAGCTCGTCGCGGATGATCTTTTCCGCGGCGATGTCGGCGCGGCTGACGAAGTCGCCCGCGCCCTTGACCGAGACCTGGAGGTTCTCGACCTCGCGGAAATCCTTGACGAGGCTGCGGCCGGCCTTGCGCGCGGCCTTGATCATCAGGTTGAGGTTGGCGCTGCCCTGCATCGTCGGTCTCCGGGGGATCAGGCGGCGGTCATACGCGGGGCCGCCCCGGATGTGAAGGGGGAACCGCCCCGCCGCGCCGGCCCAGCACCTCCGCCAGGACCGTCGGCCGGTCGCTCATGATCCCGTCGACCCCGAGGTCCAGAAGCCGCTCCATCTCCGCCGGCTCGTCCACCGTCCAGACATGGACCTGCACGCCGCGGGCATGGGCGGCGCGGACGAAGCCGCGCGTCACCACCGGGGTGCCGTTGTGGCGGGGCGGCACCTGCACGGCGCGGAAACCGGGCCGCGGCAGCGGCAGGCCCCAGCCGCGCAGCCAGAGCGAAAGCACCCCGGCCCGGGCGGGCGACCACAGCAGCCCGGGGCCGAGCAGCCGCACCGCCTCGGCCGTCCTGTGGCCCGCGAAACTGCCGACGCAGACGCGGGCAAGCGCACCCGCCCGCTGGATCGCCTCGGCCATCGGCGCCACCGCCGCGTCCGACTTGGCCTCGAGGTTGACGAAAAGACCGGGCCAGGCCGCCAGCACCTCGTCGAGCCGCGGAATCCGGTTGCCGCCCCGCGTCTCCCGCGCCTTGAGGTCGGCCCAGTCGAGCCTGTCGACCCGCACCGCCTCGCCGGTCATCCGCGCCAGCGTGTCGTCGTGGAAGATCACCGCCACCCCGTCGCGGGTCGCCTGCACGTCGGTCTCGACATGGCTGTAGCCGAGCGCGACCGCGTGGGCGAAGGCCGCCATCGTGTTCTCCTCGACTTCGAGCGAGCCGCCGCGGTGGGCGAAGGCCAGGGGCAGCGGATGGTCGAGAAACGGATGCGTCGCGGTCACGTCTGGTCCTCCCCGCCCCGATCAAACCCGCCCAGCGCGCCCGGCGCAAGCCTCACGACGGAGCCGTCACGGGCGGGCAGTGACGAAGCGGGCCATCGCCAGGCAGGCCAGCAGCGCCACCGGCAGGCTGCCGGCGAAGATCACCCGCGCCACATGCTGCGCCTCTGCCGCCCCCGCCGCCTCGGCAAAGCCGGCCCGGTTGGCGAGGATTCCCACGAACGAGGCGCCGAGCGCGTAGCCGAGCCGCCCCACCGTCGGCAACGCGGCGGCAAAGCGCTCGCCGTCCTCTCCGGGCACCAGCCGCCCGCCCCGGCGCAGGATGAAGGTCCAGGCCATGCCGTAGCCCGCGCCCTCCATCAGCATGGCGAGGCCGACGAGCCAGACCGGCCCCACCGGCACCGCATGGATCGAGAGCGCCACCGAGGCGGCAACCACGGCGATGCCGATGGCGATGATCTTCGGGTCGTGCCGTTCGTCCGCGCCGGCGACGAGAACCGCCGAGGCCGTCCAGGCGATCGAGACCAGCGCGACGAGATAGCCCGAGACCAGGGGCGGCGTGGCGTGGATGCGCTCCAGCAGGATCGGCCCGTAGGTCGCCACGCCCATCGTCGCGACGTTCAGCGCCAGCACCCTGAGAATCGCCGCCCCCGCACCGCCGCGCGGGTCGAACGCGCCCCGCGGCCAGAGCCGGTCGGCGCCCGCCCGCCCGTCGAACCGCGCGAAGAGCGCGAGCGCCCCGAGGCCGAGGGCGAGCGACGCCGCCATCCACCCGGCCGAGGTCACGATGCCGGCAAAGGCGACGGCGAGGATTGCGACCGCCAGAAGCCCGAGCCTGCGCCAGGGCAGCCGGGCGCCCGGCTCCCGCTCCGGCTCGGGCACGGAGCGCAGGCCGAACCAGATCCACAGCGCCAGCGCCGCCGCCTGCAACGCGAAGAAGGCGAACCCCGCCCGCCAGTCGGCCCAGGTCACGAAGAACCCGCCGGCGAGCGGGCCGATGAAGGCCGAGGCGCCCCAGGTCAGCGACAGCGCCGCCATCGCCCTGGGCATCAGCGGCCCGGGGAAGAGCCGGCCGACCGCGACATACGAGAGCGCGATCAGCCCGCCGCCGCCCGCGCCCTGCGCCACCCGCCCCGCCAGGAGCACCGGCATCGACGGCGCCGCCACCGCCGCCGCGCAGCCCAGCGCGAAGACCAACGCGGAGGCAGCCATCGGCGCCCTCAGCCCGGCCCGCAGCGCCACCAGCCCGCCCGCCGCGCCGGCGACGATCGAGCCCACCTCGTAAAGCGCGAAGTTCCAGGCGACGAGCCGCGCGCCGCCGATCTCGGCGACGATCGCCGGCATCATCGTGGTGATCATCAGCGCATCGGCCGCATGCAGCCAGGGGCCGAGACAGACGAGAACCACCACCGAGAGGTTCCCCGCCCCCAGAAGCTCCCGCCAGCCCGCCGTGCGCCCGGTTCCCGCCGTCATGTCCTGCCCGCCTATCCGCCTTCGTCGCCCCGGCGGCGGGCAAGGTCAAGACGTCACGCGCGCTGGAGCTTCACCGGTTCCGACCGCGCCAGCCGCAGGAAATGCGCCATGAAGGGGCGCGTCGCGTCCTCCGTCCGCGTCGCCGCATACATCCGTTTCGTCACGCCGGTGCGGGTCAGCGGCCGGGTGACGTAGTCGGGCCGGTATTTCACCTCGCGCAGCACCCAGTCCGGCAGGACCGAGACACCGCGGCCCGAGGCGACGAGCATCAGGATCACCGCGGTCAGTTCCACCTGCCGCACCGCCGCCGGCTCCACCCGCGCCGGCGTCAGGAGCGTGGTGAAGACGTCGAGCCGGGTTCGGTCGACCGGATAGGTGATGATCACCTGGTCGCGCAGGTCCTCCGCCTCGATCCAGTCCTTCGCGGCGAGCGGGCTGTCGGCCGCTGCCACCAGCGTCGGCGCATAGTCGAAGAGCGGGTTGAAGACGACCCCCGGCAGCACCTCCGGGTCCGAAGAGATCACCAGGTCGACCTCCTCGCGGGAAAGCGCCGGCATCGCCTCGAAGGCGAGGCCGGGGCGGATGTCGACGTCCACCTCCGGCCAGGCGCGGCGGAAGGCGTCGAGCACCGGGAAGAGCCAGTCGAAGCAGGCATGGCATTCGATCGCGATGTGGAGCCGCCCGGACCTGCCCGACCGCAGCGCCCGGAACTCCTCGGTCACCGCGGCAATCTCGGGCAGCACCTTCTCGGCCGCCCTGAGAAGCCGCTGGCCTGCCGCCGAAAGCCTGAGCGGCCTGGTGCGGCGCACGAACAGCTCTACCCCCGCCTGGTCCTCCAGCCCCTTGACCTGGTGGGAAAGCGCCGACTGGGTAATGTTCAGCACCGCCGCCGCCCGCGCCAGCCCGCCGGCATCATGGATCGCCTTGATGGTGCGCAGGTGCCTGAGGTCGAGGTGCATGGGGTCTCACTTGCGATGATCCTCATATTGATCTTGAGGATTATGAATTTGTCTCACATTGAGATTCCTGAGACAAGGGGGCAAGCGAAGAAGGAGCCGCCCCATGCCCGCACCCCGCATCTCGTTCGAGTTCTTCCCGCCGCACACGCTCGATGCCTCGTTCCGGCTGTGGGAAACCGTCCACACGCTGCGCCCCCTCAGGCCCGACCATGTCTCGGTCACCTACGGCGCCGGCGGCACCACGCGGGAACTGACCCACGAGGCGGTGACCACCATCGGCCGGAACACCGGCCTGCGCGTCGCCGCCCATCTCACCTGCGTCGAGGCGACGAAGGCCGAGACGCTCGCCATCGCCGATGCCTATGCCGAGGCCGGCGTGCGCGACATCGTGGCGCTTCGGGGTGATGCGCCGCAGGGCGCGGCGCGGTTCACCGCCCATCCCGACGGCTTCGCCAATTCGGTGGAACTGGTCGAGGCGCTGGCCCGGACCGGCAGGTTCAGCATCGCCGTCGGCGCCTATCCCGAACCGCACCCGGAGGCCGCCGATGCGTCCGCCGACGTGGAATGGCTGAAGCGCAAGATCGGCGCGGGCGCAAGCCGCGCCGTCACCCAGTTCTTCTTCGAGGCTGAAACCTTCCTGCGCTTCCGCGACGCCTGCGCCCGGGCCGGGATCGACGCGCCGATCGTGCCCGGCATCCTGCCGATCATCTCTTGGGCGGGCGCCCGCCGCTTCGCCGAACGCTGCAAGGCCCATGTCCCGCCGCGGCTCGAGGAAGCCTTCGCCCATGCGATCCGCGACGGGCGCGAGGAGCTTCTGGCGCTGACCCAGTGCACCGTCCTCTGCGAGCGGCTGATCGAGGAGGGCGTGGAGGATCTGCACTTCTACACGCTGAACCGCCCGCACCTGACGCGCGACGTCTGCTTCGCGCTCGGCATCACCCCCGAGGTCTCCCTGCAGAACGTCGCCTGACCGGGCGCGTCCTGCCTGCCGGCCCTGAACCGCCACAAGGTTCAGGGCCGGCCTTTTGTTGCGGCGGGGGCCTTGGCCGCAGGCGGCGGGCCGGCCATACTCCCGGGCGCAGCGGGCGGAAACGGAACCGATGGAGACAGAGGTCAGGGCACTTTTCGATCGCTACGAGCGCGTCGTCCGCGATGCCCTCGCCGGTCGGATCGACAAGGAGGAGACGGCGGCGCTCTATGCCGCGGAGGTGATCGCCGCCTCGCCCGCCGGCGTCCGGTCGGGCCGGAACGACGAGACCTTCCGGCAGGTGCTGGCACAGGGATACGAGCACTACCGCGCCATCGGCACGCGCGAGATGCGCATCCGCGCGTTGCGGATCACGCCGATCGACGCGCACCACTGCCTCGCCCATGTCGCCTGGCGCGCGCTCTACGCCCGCGACGACCTGCCCGAGACGGCGGTCGACTTCGACGTCCACTACCTCGTGCAGGTGCTCGACGGCGCCGCGCGGGTGTTCGGCTGGGTGGCCGGCGACGAGGAGGCGGCGCTGCGCCAGCACGGCGTCGTCTGACCCGGCCTTAGCGCGCGCCCCAGGTGTCGCTCAGCCGGTAGCCCCCCGGCCAGGGGTCGGACGGGTCGAGCATGTGCTGGTGGATGCCGGTGATCCAGCCGCGCCCGGAAATCTCCGGCAGCACCGCCGGAATGTCGCCGACCGTCGTGGTGCCGAGGATGCGCCCGGTGAAGGTGGAGCCGATCAGCGAGACGGTGGTCAGCCGGTCCTCCATGCCCATCTGGCCGCGGGCGTGCAGCACCGCCATCCGCGCGGAGAGCGCGGTGCCGGTCGGCGAGCGGTCGACCTTGCCGGGCTGGATCGCCACCGCCGAGCCGGCGCGCATCTCGTTGCCCTGCCGCGTCACCGGCCCGGCGAAGAGGCAGAAGGAGAAATGCGTCCAGTCCGGGTTGGTCGGGTGGTGGAAGCCCAGCGCCTCGGTCCCCGCCCGGGTGATGCGGGCGCCGAGCGTGGCGATGTCATGCGCCTCGTCGGCGGTCAGCGCGAAGCCCAGCGCCGCCGCGTCGACCATGACGAAGCTGTCGCCGCCGAAGGCGGTGTCCACCGTCAGCGTGCCGAGCCCCTCGACCTCGAGCGGGACCGAGAGCTTCTGGGCGAAGCTCGGCAGGTTCTGCACGAAGATCCGCTCGGCCTTGCCGTCCCGGCATTCGGCGCGCACCCGGACGAGCCCCCCCGGCGCCTCCAGCGTGAACTCGGTCACCGGCTCCTGCATCGGGATGATGCCGCCATCCAGAAGCACGGTCGAGACACAGATCGAGTTCGATCCCGACATCGGCGGCGTGTCCTCCGGCTCCATGATGATGAAGGCGGCGGCGGCCTCGGGGTGCTTCGGCGGCACGAGGAGGTTGACGTGGCGGAAGACGCCGCCGCGCGGCTCGTTGAGGACGAAGTTGCGCAAGGACTGGTCCCGCCCGATCCAGCGGCTCTGTTCCCACACCGTCGCGCCCGGCGGCGGCGCCACGCCGCCGACGATGACGTCGCCGACCTCGCCCTCGGCATGGGCCGAGATCACGTGAATCGTTCTGCTGCTGCGCATGGCTGGCTCCTCCGTCCGGCATGTTGAACCATGTCCGGCCCCGGGGCGCCAGATCGTTTCGCCCGGCCCCGGCCGGCAGGTTCCCGCTTCCCCCCGTGCGCGGTCCCGGCTAGGGCTGGGCGCGAAGGAGACGCCGATGACCGCCGCCGACCAACGCCCTGCCCAGCCGCACCTCCGGTCCATCTCCGGCCTCGACCGCGTGCGCGGGATGCGCGACGGCACGCTGCCCGCCCCGCCGATCGGCGACACGCTCGGCTTCCGGGTGACCGAGGCGGAGGCGGGCCGCGTCGTGGTCGAGGCGGTGCCGGGCCCGGCGCACGCCAACACCACCGGCCAGCCCCACGGTGGCTGGTATGGCGCGGTGCTCGACACCTGCATGGCCTGCGCGGTGCTGACGACGGTGCCGGCGGGCAGCAGCTACACGACGCTCGAATACCGCGTGAACGTGACCCGGCCGGTGCCCCTGGGGATGCGGGTGCGGGCCGAAGGGCTGGTGCAGCACGCCGGACGCTCCACCGGCGTGGCACGGGGCGAGATCCGGGGGGCCGAAGACGGCCTGCTCTACGCCACGGGCTCCACCACCTGCCTGATCATGTCCGCCGGCTGAGCGGCAGCGCCGGCAGGTGCCAGCGGCCCGGCCGCGACCGGCCGGCGGCGGCCGAGGGGTGGACCGATTCCGAGGGGTCGCCACCGACCGTGCGGCGCGCCCTGAGCATGAAGGCCTTGCCCCAGCCGCGCGTGGTGCCGACCGAGGGCGCGTCCGGGTCGGTCGCGAATCCGGCGCGCCAGCCCTCCGGCAACGGCAGGCCGCTCGCCTCGCTGCGTTCCAGCATCCAGACCAGCGGGATGTTCGACAAGGGCCGCGCCGCATCGAACCCGCCAAGCTGGCCGCCGACATCGCCATGTGCGCCGCGGAACCAGACCTGTTCCAGCCGCCCCCGCCAGTCACCGGCGCGGGAATCCCACAGGATCGGATCGAAGGCCGCCCGGGTCTCGTCGAGCGCGAGCGCGTGGAACCCCGCCTTCACCACCGGGCTCAGGTGGTGGTTGTGGAACTCGTGGCTCGGCTCGGTCCAGACCCAGAGGAACGGCAGCCGCACGCCGAGCGCCTTCACCGTGTCGAAGGCGCCGATCATCTCGATGGCGACCGACCCGTGGCAGAACTTCCGCCGGAACACCGCCTCGCCGGGGCTGCCGGGCTCGCGCTGGTAGTAGCGGTAGGCAAGCTGGACGTTGCGCTCGGTCGCGTGCTCGGGCCTGAGCAGCCCGACCTGGTCGATCACGCCGGCGAGCGAGCGCACCGCATAGGCGCCGCGCGAATAGCCGAGAAAGAATATCCGGTCGCCCGGCCGGTAGCGGGTGGAGAGCCAGCCGTAGGCGCGCCTGATCTGGCGGTTGATGCCGCGCCCCATCGCCACCGCGGGGGTGTCGCGCCATACGTGCCACTGCACCCCGGCCTCGTAGTAGAGCGACAGCCGCGCCGAGGCGGGCTGCGACCTGAGCAGCCGGTAGATGAGCCCGATGTTGGTCTCTGCGCCGGGCTCCAGCGTCGACAGCGTTCCGTCGAGCAGGATCACATGGGTCGCCGGGGCGCGGCCGCGCGGCGGTGGCTGCGTCTCGACCCGCCGGCCGATCCGCAGGAGTTGCAGCAGCTTTTCGGCAAGCCGCGTCACCGCACCAGACCTTTCCCGTCCCTGAAGCCGATCCTATGACGGATCGCGCCGGAAACAAAATACCGAAACACCCTACCCGTCCCGCGGGGGCCCGCCTGTTTCTTGCCCAAGCACAGTCGTTTCCCGGGCCACGCGGCGTGGCCGGCATGGAACCAGGCGCTGTCGTCCCCGGCCATCGGACCCTCCTGCCGCACGTCCCCGCGCGGCGCGACCCCCGGGCGTTTCGCCGCCCCTTCCGCAAAGATGGGAAGACCGCCCGGCGACCCGAAGGTAACCACGGAAGTTTGACGAAAGCTTGATCGACCCCGCGGCCTTTCCAGGGCAGAGGATCCGCGAAAAAGGCCGCCGCGTCCCGCGCCGGCCCCCATGCGGACGCGCCCTGCCCCGCCTCAGGCGTCCAGCCGCATCACCGTGGCGATGGTCAGCGCGCCGAAGCCGTTGAACCGGGTGTTGGTCGCCGTCGAATAGGCACCCATCCCCGACAGGACGACATAGTCGCCCTCGGCGATGTCGGCGGGCAGCATCACCTCGCCGGGCAGCCGGTCGACGCTGTCGCAGGTCGGCCCGAAGATCACCCTCGGCACCGCCTCGCCGCACCGCCGGCCGCCCTCGGGCGCCAGCACCTCGATGCGGTCGATCATCCCGGTGATCGGCAGTTCGTCGAGCGCGCCATAGGTGCCGTCGTTGAGGAACACATGCGCCCCGTCGCGGACCGCCTTCACCTGCGCGGCCAGCGTGAAGGCCTCGGCCACCAGCCCGCGGCCCGGCTCGCAGACCAGCGCCGGCGGCTCGCCCGCGAAGGCCTCCCCGGCGACCCGGCCGATCAGCGCGAAGATCGCCTCGAGCTGCGGCAGCTCTCCGTTCACCCGGTGCGCGGGGAAGCCGCCACCGGTGTTCAGCCGCTGCGCCCTGACCCCCGCCATCCGGCAGATCTCGGCCGCGGCGCGGATATAGGCATCCCAGGCCATCGGATCGGTGCACTGGGTGCCCGGATGGAAGGTCAGCGACGGGATGAAGCCCGCCGCGGCGACCTCGCGCAGCAACTCGGCCGCAAGCTCCACCGTGGCGCCGAACTTGGCGCCGAAGTTGTAGGCGGCGCCGGTGACCGGCAGCTTGAAGCGGACCGAGATTTCGGTGCCCGCGGCCGGCACCAGCTCGATCAGCTTGGCAAGCTCCGACCGGCTGTCCACCGAATACGACCTCACCCCCATGTCGACCGCGAAGGCGATCTCGTGGCGGGCGCGCACCGGGTTGTTGTAGTGCATCGCCGCGGTGGGCGCGAGCCGCGCGATCATCTCGATCTCGGCCGGCGAGGCGACATCGAAACCCTCGATCCCGGCGGCGACGAGGTTCTGGATCACCATCTCGTCGGGGTTCGACTTCACCGCATAGGTGACGAGGCCCGGAAAGCCGTCGAGGAACCGCCGAGCGGTGTCCTGAAGGACCGCCGGCGCGAAGAACATCACCGGATCGACCGGACGCTCGATGCGAAGGAATTCGGACGGATTCGTCCAGATAGTCTTGGAAAGCCCCATCGGCCTGCTCCTGCCAACAGAGCGCAGCCACCTCTTGCCCCGGCTTCACGGGTCGGGAGACGCTTACGCGTTTCTACCAACCAGGCCA
>JAUQYB010000083.1 GCA_030837825.1 Albidovulum sp. | reverse complement strand
ACCACGTCGGGGCCGGTAACGAACATGTAGGACGTGTCCTTCACCATGAAGATGAAGTCGGTCATCGCCGGCGAATAGACCGCGCCGCCGGCGCAGGGACCCATGATGACGGAAATCTGCGGCACCACTCCGCTTGCCATGCTGTTGCGCTGGAAGACATCGGCATAGCCGGCGAGCGAGGCGACGCCTTCCTGGATGCGGGCGCCGCCGGAATCGTTCAACCCGATCACCGGCGCGCCGTTCTGCATCGCCATGTCCATGATCTTGCAGATTTTCTGGGCATGGGTTTCGCTGAGCGAGCCGCCGAAGACGGTGAAGTCCTGGGAAAAGACATAGACCATGCGGCCGTTGATCGTTCCCCAGCCGGTGATGACGCCGTCGCCATAGGGGCGGTCGGCCTCCATGCCGAAATCGGTCGAGCGGTGGGTGACGAACATGTCGAACTCCTCGAAGCTCCATTCGTCGAGCAGAAGCTCGATCCGCTCGCGCGCGGTCAGCTTGCCGCGGGCATGCTGGGCGTCGATCCGGCGCTGGCCTCCGCCGAGGCGGGCGGTGGCGCGGCGGGCTTCGAGTTGTTCGAGAATGTCCTTCATCGTCGTCTCCCTCCGGCGGTCGGCGCACCCTATCCTGCGCGATCCCGGTGACAAAGCGGTTTCCGGAAAATTTGCAACATTTTCGCATTCCTTGTTTTGCTAATCGCAAACCTGCGAAAACCGGAGCCGCTTTCACATCCCGGCATTGCGGGCTATAGCGGAAGAAACACCTGTGCAGGGCATCATGGACCGCCTTCCGGTTCCCATCGTCACCATCGGCCTTCTCGTGGCATCGAATGTCTTCATGACCTTCGCCTGGTATGGTCACCTGAAGTTCAAGGCGGCGCCGCTACTCGTGGTGGTGCTCGCAAGCTGGGGAATCGCGTTCTTCGAATATCTCCTCCAGGTTCCGGCCAACCGCTACGGCTACGGCTATTTCAGCGCCGCCCAGCTCAAGACCATCCAGGAAGTCATCACCCTGACCGTGTTCGCCGTCTTTTCGGCCACCTACCTCGGCGAGGGGCTGGGCTGGAACCACGCGGTGGGATTCACCCTGATCGCGGCGGGGGCCTTCTTCATCTTCCACAGCTGGGGCTGAGGCTTCCCGGACCGGCGCCCGCACAGGCCTGTGTGCGCGGCCCGGGCATGGACAGCCGCCACCGCGCCCGATACCACCCGCCCATGACCGCCCCGCGCCGCCCCGTCCGGTTCCTCGACCGCCGCACCCCGCCGCATGTCGCCACGCTCGTCGCGGTGACGGGGCTGTCGGCGCTGGCGATGAACATCTTCCTGCCGTCGCTGCCGGCGATGACCGAATGGTTCGGCACCGACTACCGGCTGATGCAGCTTTCGGTCTCGCTCTACCTCGGCGTCAGCGCCGGGCTCCAGATCGTCATCGGTCCCGTCTCCGACCGCTTCGGGCGGCGCAAGGTGCTGCTGTGGTCGTTCGTCCTTTTTCTGATCGCCACCGCCGGCACTTTGCTGGCCGGCGATGTCACCACATTCCTCGCCTTCCGCATGATGCAGGCGGTGGTCGCCGCCGGCATGGTGCTGAGCCGCGCGGCGATCCGCGACATGGTGCCGGTCGAGGAGGCCGCCTCGATGATCGGCTATGTCACGATGGGCATGGCCTTCGTGCCGATGGTAGGCCCGATGATCGGCGGCGCGCTCGACGAGGCCTTCGGCTGGCAGGCGAACTTCGCCCTGCTCTTCTTCCTCGCCCTCGGCATCCTGTGGATGATCTGGGCCGACCTGGGCGAGACCGCCACCGGCCATCGCGCCCGCTTCGCCGACCAGGTCCGGCAATACCCCGAGCTTCTCGCCTCGCCGCGGTTCTGGGGCTACTGCCTCGCCGCCGCCTTCGCCTCGGGCGCGTTCTACGCCTACCTCGGCGGCGCACCCTACGTCGGCAGCGAGGTGTTCCACCTGCCGCCGGGGCGGCTCGGCCTCTACCTGGGCGCGCCGGCGCTCGGCTATGCCGCGGGGAACTTCATCGCCGGTCGCTATTCGGCGCATTACGGGATCGACCGGATGATCCTCGCAGGCACGGTGCTGACCACCGCCGGCATGGCGCTTCTCGCGCTGCTGTCGCTCGCAGGGCTGGCCGGGGCGCATGTCTTCTTCGGCCTCGTCGTCTCGGTGGGTTTCGGCAACGGCATGGCGCTGCCGGGCGCGAATGCGGGGATGCTGTCGGTCCGGCCCGGCCTTGCCGGCACGGCCTCGGGCCTCGGCGGGGCGATCATGATCGGCGGCGGCGCCGCGATCTCGGCCGCAGCCGGCTCGGCGCTCGGCCTCGGCGGCGGGGCGGCGCCGCTCGCGCTCATGATGTTCGCCTGTTCGGCGGCCTCGGCGGTCTCGATCCTGCTCGTCATCCGCCGCGCCCGCCGGCTCGGCCTCTGACGGGGCTTGGCGGCCGGGTTTGCAAAGGCTACTGTCCGCTTCGCAAACCTTTCGGGCGGAGCCGCGGCGCATGGCCACCCAGAAACTCTACGCCGGCGCGAAACTGCGCGAGACCCGGGCGCGGCTCGGGCTGACGCAGAAGGCCTTCGCCAGCAAGCTCGGCGTCTCGCTGCCCTATCTCAACCAGATGGAGAACAACCACCGGCCGGTCTCGGCCGCGGTGGTCCTCGCGCTTGCCGGCGAATTCGGGCTCGACGTAACCGAGCTTTCCGCCGGCGACGCCGAACGGCTCGTCTCGGACATGCGCGAGGCGCTGGCCGACCCGGTCTTCGCCGACACGATACCGCCCTTGGCCGACCTCAGGCTCGCCGCCTCCAACGCACCGATGCTCGCGCGCGCCTTCCTGGAACTGCACCGCGCCTACCGGCAGAACCACGAACGCCTCGCCTCGCTCGACGAGGCGCTTGGGCGCGAAGGCGGCGCGGCGCATGTCTCGCCCTGGGAAGAGGTGCGCGACTTCTTCCATTATTGCGACAACTACATCGACGCGGTGGATCGCGCAGCGGAACGGTTCGCGGCACCCGACGGACAGGTTCTCGATCCCGAGCAGCAGGCGCGCGCGACCCTCGCCGCCCGCGGCATCGACCTGCGGTATTCCGACAGCGCGGACGTGCGTTCGCTCGCGGCCGGGGTGCTGACGATCTCGACCCGCACCGCCAGCCCGACCCAGCGCTTCCAGCTTCTCCACCAGATCGCGCTGCTGACCCAGGGCGAGCTGATCGAGGCGACGCTCGACCTCGCCCGCTTCCAGTCCGACGCGGCGCGGGCGATCGCCAAGATCGGGCTCGCCAACTACTTCGCCGGCGCCGCGCTCCTGCCCTACCGCCCGTTCCTGCGCGCGGCGCAGGAGACACGGCACGACCTGGAACGTCTCGCCGACCGCTTCGGCGCCTCGATCGAACAGGTGGCGCACCGGCTCTCGACGCTCCAGCGCCCGGGGCTGAAGGGCATCCCCTTCTTCTTCGTCCGCGTCGACCAGGCCGGCACCATCACCAAGCGCCACTCCGCCACCCGCCTCCAGTTCGCCCGCTTCGGCGGCGCCTGCCCCTTGTGGAACGTCCACCAGGCCTTCGAGACGCCGGGGCGGTTCCTGCGGCAACTGGCCGAGACACCGGACGGCGTGCGCTATTTCTGCCTCGCCCGCGACGTGTCGAAATCCGGCGGATCGTTCCACGCCCCGGTCAGGCGCTACGCCATCGGGCTCGGCTGCGAGGTGAGCCATGCGCGGGGCCTCGTCTATGCCGACGACCTCGACCTCACCAACGCCCGGGCCTTCGAGCCGATCGGAATCTCCTGCCGCATCTGCGACCGGACCGAGTGCCACCAGCGCTCCGTCCCGCCGCTCGAACGCCGGCTCCGCGTCGATTCCGACCGGCGCGGGCTCCTGCCCTACGAGATCGGCTGAGACGCAGCGGCACCACCCGTGCTAGCATCGCCCCGATCCCCTGGGATGATCCGCCGATGCGCGCCGATCCGACCGCCCTCGCCCTTCTCGCGCTGCTGCTGGCCGCACCCGCCGGCCATGCGGAGGAGACGCTGCCAGCGGCCCCGGCGGAGCCGGTCTGCGCCGGCTTCTGCTGCGTCATCGGGGGCGAGCTGGTCTGCACCCGGCCAGCCGAGCCCGCCCCGGGCAGCCTGCCGGTGACGACGGCCGGCGGGCCTCCGCTCAGCCTCGACGACTGGCGGGCAATTGTCGACGCGTGGCGCGCACGGCAGGGCGATGGATAGTCTCGGCCTCCTCTGGGACGCGATGGCCTCGGCTGTGATCTACGGCCTCATCCCGCTGGTCGGGATTTCGCTTTTCTGCGGCCTCGGCGCGCTTGTCCTCGCCAGGCGCCTCGACATGGCCGGAACCGCCGTCTTCTTCGGGCTGGTCGGCGCCAGCCTCGGGCTTCTCCTCGGCGCCAGCCGGGAGCCCGCAGTCAATGTATACCTGCCGGCAGTCATCACCCTTCTCGGCGGCCTCCTCATCTATGCCCTGCCGCGGGAGGAGACGCTTCGCCTCTTTTCCGGCCAGAAGGAACCTGCGGAGGAGCCGAAGCTGGTTCGCGCCTTCGTCATCACCGCTCTCGCCGCGCTGGTGATCTCCTCGGTCCTCGGAAACCATTTCGGCGCCACCCTGCGCGCCGCCGAGGCGGGCCGGGAACGGGAATATGCCCGCTGGCTCAAGTTCTACGAGACGGTGCAGCTACCGCTGGAGCTGCACCGCCTGAAAGCCGCGCTCAATTCCGCGGCCCGAAGATAGCTCGCCCCTCCCCTCAGGCCGCGCGGATCATGCGGAAAATCTCGTCCTTCAGCGCCGCGCGTTTCTTGCGCATCTCGACCTCGGCAAACTGGTCGACCGGCTCCAGCCCGACCTCGGCGCGGTGCACCTGGCGGTTCAGCGCGTGGTATTCCTCCGCCAGCCGGGCGAAATGCGCGTTGGAGACCTTGAGCGCGTGGATCTTCTCGGCCTCGGCGGGGAATTCGTCATGGAGTTCGTGCGGGGTATTCGACATTGCGCATTCCTTTCTTCTGCCGGTCCTGTCTGGCCCAGCCGCGGACGCCATACTTTGACCTCGGTCAAACTGGAAGGGCAAAGCCGCGAACGGCGTGAAAAGCGCCGCGGGCAGGATTGCCTAGGGTGCGCCGCCGACCTATGTCCCGCGCAGCGGACACAGGCGGCGAAATGATCCTGATCGAGAACGGCCCCGGCGGCTTCCCCGCCGTCTTCGACGCCCCGCGCCGGATCGTCCGGGCGGAGACGGCGACCGAGCTTGCGGCCGCGCTCGAGGCGCTCGATGCCGCGCGGCGGGGGGGGCTCTGGGCCGCGGGCTTTCTCAGCTACGAGGCAGGATATGCGCTCGAGCCGCGGCTTGCCGGCCTGATGCCTCCGGCACGGCGCCTGCCGCTGCTGGCCTTCGGCCTCTACGATGCACCCGCCCCGGGGGCCGCGGCGCTGGCCCGTGCCGCGGCCGAGGCGCCCGCCGCCCGGCTCGGCCCCGCCACGCCCTCCTGGACGGCGACGGAGCACGCCGCGGCGATGGCGCGGGTGCTCGGCTGGATCCGCGCCGGCGACATCTACCAGGCCAACCTGACGATGCGGATGCGTGCCCGAAGGGAGGGCAGCGCGCTTGGCCTCTATGGCGCGCTCCGCGCCCGTCAGCCGGTGGGCCACGGCGCCTTCGCGGCGCTGCCCGACTGCCCGGTGCTGGTCTCGCGCTCGCCCGAACTGTTCTTCGCCACCGATGCGGGGGGGCGGATAGAGACCCGGCCCATGAAGGGCACCGCACCCCGCGCCAGCAACCCGGCGCATGATGCGGCGCTGAAGATGGAGTTGCAGCAAAGCCTGAAGAACCGCGCGGAAAACCTTATGATCGTTGATCTTCTCCGCAACGACATCTCGCGCGTCTGCGACGCCGGAACGGTCCGCGTGCCGGAGCTTTACGCCATCGAGTCCTATGCGACGGTGCACCAGATGGTCAGCCGCGTGACCGGCCGGCTGCGCCCCGGCACGGCGCCCTCGGCGATCCTGCGCGCGCTTTATCCCTGCGGCTCGATCACCGGCGCGCCGAAGATCCGGGCGATGGAGATCATCCGCGAGCTGGAGCCCGCCCCGCGCGGCGGCTATTGCGGCGCGATCGGCTGGATCGGGCCGGACGGTGCCTCCGCCTTCAACGTGGCGATCCGGACGCTGACGCTCTACGGTGAGGCAGAGGTCGAATTCGGCGTCGGCGGCGGCGTCGTCGCCGATTCGACGCCGCAGGGCGAATACGAGGAGGCGCTGTGGAAGGCGCGCTTTGCCGAAGCGATACACGGCTGATCGAGACCTTCGCTCGCGACGGCGCGGGCTTTCGCCGGCTCGACGCCCATCTCGCCCGCGCCCGCGCCTCGGCGGCGGCCCTCGGCTTCCGCTGGGACGAGGCGGCGGTGCGCGCGGCCCTCGCCACGGTGTCGGGGCCCGGCCCGCTGCGGGTGCGCCTGACGGTCGGGCGGGCCGGCGACGCCGAGGTCACCACCGGCGCCCTCGCCCCCAACCCGGCCGGATGGCGCATCGCGTTGGCCGCCGAACGGCTCGACCCCGACGCGCCCCTCCTCCGCCACAAGACGACGGAACGCGCAGCCCACGACCGCGCCCGCGCGGCACTCGCCCCCGGCATCGACGAGGCGCTGTTCCTCAATCGCCGCGGCGAGGTAGCCGAGGGGACGATCACCAATCTTTTCGCGGACTTCGGAGACGGCCTTCTGACGCCGCCGCTCGCCTCCGGCTGCCTGCCCGGCATCCTGCGGGCCGAGTTGCTTGCCCTCGGCCAGGCCCGGGAGGCGGTGATCCGGGCGGAAGACCTGCCCCGCGCGCGGCTTTGCATGGGAAACGCGCTCCGCGGCCTGATCCCGGCCTGGCTCGTGGTCTGAGCGTCTTCGTTGCCGAAATACCCTCGGGGGGCTCGGGGGCAGACGGCCCCCCGCCGTCATCGCTGCGCCAGCGCGTCGATCTTGGCCTCCAGCCGCGCGAACAGCGCCTCGAGCTGGCGCATGCGGATGTCGTCGACCTTCTCGTGCAGGCTCATGATCTCCAGCTCTGCCTTCAGGTTCACCTCGTAGTCATGCGCCGCCGCCACGCGGTCCTTCGCCGCCTGGCGGTTCTGCGACATCATGATCACCGGCGCCTGCACCGCCGCCACCATCGAGAGGATCAGGTTGAGAAAGACGAAGGGATAGGGATCGGCCGGCCGCGCCATCAGCCAGAGGTTCAGCGCGACCCAGACAAGGATCGTCGCCGCGAACAGGCCGATGAAGCTCCACGACCCGCCGAAGGCGGCGACCCGGTCCGCCACCCGGTCGCCGAAGCCCAGTTCGCCGCGGAAGCTCGCGTCGATGTCGCGGGAAATCGCGGCACGGCTCGCGATCCGCCGCAGCACCCGCTGTTCCCGTTCGGGCAGGTCATCGTAGCCCTTGCTCAGAAGCCGCTCTGCCAGGTCTCGCACGCGTTCGTCCATCTCCCCCTCCGGATCGTCGGCCCGGAGCCAGCATAACCGCAAGGCGGCCGATGCCGGAAGGGACAGGCGCCCGGCTAGCGTTGCGCCGTCTTCCAGCGCGGGCTGATCCAGGGTTCCGAGTTGGCCGGCGCGAGCATCGTCCGACCGAGCACATGGTCGGCCGCCTTCTCGCCCACCATGATCGAGGGCGCGTTGAGGTTGCCGTTGGTGATCCGGGGGAAGACCGAACTGTCGGCCACGCGCAGCCCCTCAACCCCGATCACCCGCGCCTCAGGGTCGACGACCGCCATCGGATCGTCGCGCCGGCCCATCCGGGCGGTGCCGCAGGGGTGATAGGCGCTTTCCACATGCTCGCGCAGGAAGGCGTCGATCTCGTCGTCGGTCCGCACCGCCGGGCCCGGCTGGATCTCGTGCCTGACGAAGGGCTTGAATGCCTCCTGCGCGAAGATCTCGCGGGTCAGGCGGACGCATTTGCGGAACTCCGCCCAGTCGTCGGGGTGGCTCATGTAGTTGAAGCGGATCACCGGCGGCGCCTTCGGATCGGCCGAGCGCAGCGTCACCGCGCCGCGCGACTTCGACCGCATCGGGCCGACATGGGCCTGGAAGCCGTGCCCCTCGGCGATCGCCTTGCCGTCGTAGCGGACGGCGATCGGCAGGAAGTGATACTGGATGTCGGGATAGTCGATGCCGCTCCGGGACCGGATGAAGGCCGCGCTCTCGAACTGGTTCGAGGCGCCGAGGCCGGTGCCGGTGAAAAGCCATTGCGCCCCGACCCAGGCCTTGCCCCAGAGGTTCCAGTATCTGTAAAGCGTGATCGGCTCTTGCGAGGCGTATTGCATGTAGATTTCGAGGTGGTCCTGGAGGTTCGCGCCGACCCCCGGCCGGTCGGCGACGACGGCGATCCCGTGCTCCTTCAGATGCGCCGCAGGCCCCACGCCGGACAGCATCAGGAGCTTCGGCGTGTTGATCGAGGAGGCGGCGAGGATCACCTCGGCCTGCGCCCGGATCACCTCGACCCGGCCGCCGCGCTCCACCTCGACGCCTACGGCGCGGCCCGCCTCGATCACCACCCGGCGGGCGAAGGCGCGGACCAGCCGGCAGCCCGGCCGCTTCAGCGCCGGCCTGAGGTAAGCGTTGGCGGCCGACCAGCGCCGGCCGCGCCAGATCGTCGCCTCCATGGGGCCGAAGCCCTCCTGCTGGCGGCCATTGTAGTCGTCGGTGACCTCGTAGCCGGCCTGCCGGCCGGCCTCGACGAAAGCGTGGAACAGCGGGTTGCGGCGCGGTCCCCGCGTGACGTGCAGGGGGCCGCCGGTGCCGCGGAACTCGCCCGGGTCGCCGCCGTGCCAGGTCTCCATCCGCCGGAAATAGGGCAGCACGTCGGCATAGGACCAGCCGGTGGCGCCCTGCTCGGCCCAGTGATCGAAGTCCTTGGCGTGGCCACGGACGAAGACCATGCCGTTGATCGAGGACGAACCGCCGATCACCTTGCCGCGCGGGGTGGCGAGCGTCCGCCCCCCGAGATGCGGCTCGGGCTCGGTGCGGAAGCCCCAGTCGTAGATCCCCATGTTCATCGGATAGGACAGCGCCCCCGGCATCTGGATGAACGGCCCCGCATCGGTGCCGCCGTGCTCGATGACGATGACGGACCTGCCGGCCTCGGACAGCCGGTAGGCCATCGCGCAGCCGCCGCTGCCCGCCCCGACGATGACATAGTCCGCTTCCATTTCCGTCCTCGTTTTCCTCCGGCCAGCGCGGGCCGCGATCAGTAGGGCGCCTCGACCGGGCCGAGGCCGACATAGACCGACTTCACCTGGGTGTAGTGTTCCACCGCCGCCTTCGAGTTCTCGCGCCCGACGCCGGACATCTTGGCGCCGCCGAAGGGCGCCTCGACCGGCGTCAGGTTGTAGGCGTTGATCCAGCAGGTTCCCGCCTGAAGTGCGGCGACGACGCGGTGGGCGCGCGCCAGGTCGGTGGTGAAGACCCCTGCCGCCAGCCCGAATTCGGTGGCATTGGCGCGGGCCGTGACCTCGTCCTCGGTCTCGAAGTCGAGAACCGCCATCACCGGGCCGAACACCTCTTCGCGCGCCAGCGTCATGGTGTCGGTCACGTCGGCGAAGACAGTGGGCTGGACGAAACAGCCGTCGTTCAGCCCCGCCCGTCCGCCGCCGGTGACCAGCCGCGCGCCCTCGGCCTGCGCCCTGGCGATGTAGCCCATCACCTTGTCAAGCTGCGCCGCGCTGACCAGAGGGCCCATCTGCGTCGCCTCGACTAGGGGATCGCCAAGGACGATGCGCTCGGTCCGCTCCTTCAGGCGCTGAAGGAAACGATCCTTGATTGTCTTCTGCACGAAGACCCGCGTTCCGTTCGAGCAGACCTGCCCGGCGGAATAGAAGTTGCCCAGCAACGCCGCGCCGACGGCGCTGTCGAGGTCGGCGTCGTCGAAGACGATCAGCGGCGACTTGCCGCCAAGCTCCATCGTCACGTGCCGCACGCCTTCGGCAGCCATCGCATAGACCCGCCGCCCGGTGGCGACTGAGCCGGTCAGCGACACCTTGGCGACGCGCGGGTCGGTCACCAGCGCCGCGCCCACCGCGCCGCGGCCCTGCACCACGTTGAAAAGCCCCGCCGGCAGGCCCGCCTCGTGCAGGATCGCGGCCAGCCGCAGCGCCGAGAGCGGCGTCGTCTCCGACGGCTTGAACACCATCGCATTGCCGAGCGCGAGCGCCGGCGCCGCCTTCCAGCAGGCGATCTGGATCGGGTAGTTCCAGGCGCCGATGCCGACGCAGACGCCCAGCGGCTCACGGGTCGTGTAGACGAAATCGCGGCCGAGCGGCACCGTTTCGCCGGTGACCGCGGGGGCGAGGCCGGCGAAATATTCCAGCGCGTCGGCGCCCGAGGCGGCATCGGCCACCAGGGTTTCCTGCAACGGCTTGCCGGTGTCGAGCGTCTCGAGCTCGCTGAGGTCGCGGTTGCGCTCGCGGATGATGTCGGCGGCGCGACGCAGGATGCGGCCGCGCTCCACCGGGCGCATCCGCGCCCAGCCGCGCTGCGCGTGTTCGGCGCTGGCCAGCGCGCGGTCGATGACGGCGGGGGTCGCCTCGTGGACGCGGGCGATCACCTCGCCGGTCGCGGGGTAGATCACGTCGATGGGGGCGCCCGCCCGGTCCTCGGCGGGGGCGCCGTCGACGAAATGGCTGGCCTCGGGCTGCGCCCTCATCCCCGCCCCTCCAGTTCGCGGACGAGGTAGCCGAGCACGAGGTCCGCCGCGGCGGTGCCGTCCGGTGCGCCGCGCTTCAGCGCCTCGCGGATGTAGACGCCATCGATCATCGCGCCGACGCCGCGGGCGACGTCGCCGGCGCGGGTGCCGACGAGCGGACGCAGGTCGTGGACGAGGTTCGACTGCAGGCGGGCCTGATAGATCGACAGCAGGCGCTTGGCCTCTGCCTGCGTCTGCGACAGGACATAGAAATTGAGCCATGCGCCGATCACCTCGCGGCGGAAGCTCGACGCCGCGAACGAGGCGCGGACCACGGCCTTGAGCCGCCCGCGCGGCCCCTCGGCCGCGGCAAGGGCACCGCGCACCTCCGCGCCGTAGAGCGTCAGGATGTGGCGCATCGCAGCGAGAAAGATCTGCTCCTTGGAGCCGAAGTAGTGGTGCGCGAGCGCCGAGGACACGCCGGCGCGCTTGGCGATCTGGCTCACCGTGACGTCGAGCGAGCCGGCGCGGCCGATCTCGGTGATCGTCGCCTTCACCAGCGCCGCCTTGCGAATCGGCTCCATTCCCAACTTCGGCATCGCGCATCCCTCCGGCCGGTCATCGCTAGCCGAATCTTTATTGATCCGTCAATCAAGAAAAACTGCGCGATCCGCCGGAAACCGTGCTTTTCCTGAGGAAACTCTTGGTCTAGGCTCATCTCGCGCCCCGCATTCACCCGCGTGGGGGCAGAGATTTTCCTTGCCATCCGGGCGGGATTTCACGTTTATTGACGCGTCAATCAAGAAAACAGGGAGCAAACCATGACCCTCACCAACGGACTGCGCGCCGGCCTTCTGGCCACCGCAGCACTTCTGGTCACCGCCCCGGCCCATGCGGAAGGCTGCGACAAGATCATCTTCTCCGACGTCGGCTGGACCGACATCACCGCGACGACCGCCGTCACCACCACGGTCCTCAATGCGCTCGGCTACGAGACCGAGGTCAAGGTGCTGTCGGTGCCGGTGACCTACACCGGGCTCGCGGAAGGCGACATCGACGTCTTCCTCGGCAACTGGATGCCGACGATGGAGGCCGACATCGCCCCCTATCGCGATGCCGGCACGGTCGAGACGGTGCGCACCAACCTGACCGGCGCGAAATACACGCTGGCCACCAACGAGGCCGGCGCGGCGCTGGGGATCGACGACTTCTCGAAGATCGACGCGCAGAAGGATGCGCTCGAAGGCCAGATCTACGGGATCGAGCCGGGCAACGACGGCAACCGCCTGATCCTCGACATGATTGCCAACGACACCTTCGGGCTGGGCGATTTCGAGCTGGTGGAAAGTAACGAACAGGGGATGCTGGCCGAGGTTGCCAAGCATGACGGCGAAGGCAAGCCGATCGTCTTCCTCGGCTGGGAACCGCATCCGATGAACGCCAACTTCAAGATGACCTATCTTGCCGGCGGCGACGACATCTTCGGCCCGAACTTCGGCGGCGCCGAGGTGGCGACGAACGTGCGCAAGGGCTATGTCGCGGAATGCCCGAACACCGGCAAGCTGCTCCAGAACCTCGAATTCTCGCTCCAGATGGAGAACGAGATCATGGGCAAGATCCTCGACGGCGGCGCCGATCCGATGGATGCGGCGAAGGACTGGCTGAAGGCCAATCCCGCCGTGATCGGCCCCTGGCTGGACGGCGTGACGACCAAGGACGGCGGCGACGCGATGGCGGCGGTGACCGGGGCTCTGGGCTGATCCGCCCGGCGTGACGCAAACCGGCAAGCGGCAACAGACCGGTCTGTTGCCGCTTTCCATATAACCGGAGCGAGGGAGGGGGCGCGATGGACTGGAGCTGGCTCGAGAAGGTCTGGCTGGCCGACCACAAGATTCCGGTCGGCAAGGTGTCGAAGCTGGCCTTCGACTGGATGAAGGAAAACCTCAGGCCGGTCTTCGACTTCATGTCGCTGGTCATGG